>NZ_AHBC01000008.1:0-180093 GCF_000236625.2 Halomonas sp. GFAJ-1 | reverse complement strand
GGTTGACTGGTTCAACAATCGCCGACTACTGGAACCCATCGGAAACGTTCCACCAGCAGAACGAGAAAGGACGTATTATCGTCAACTGGAGGAGTCGGGTGAAGCTGCCTGACTCAAACAAACCGGTCTCCGGAATAACCGGGGCGGTTCAGTGTTGCGTGCTGTTTGGTACGGGGGCTAGGCCGTGCTCGGATAAGCTGCAAAGCTAGCCAAACCAAGTAGGCGGCACCGGCGTAGCGAACCACATCAAATAGCCACGGAGCCGCAATAAAAAGTGCTGCTAATCCTAACCCTGCCAAGGCGACATGCGCGCCTCTGGCAATTGCCAGCCCGAGCGCAGTAGCCAGCCCGTGGCCACGACCAAGGGTGCTGCTGGTATGCAGAACGAGCAGCATATCAGGGCCGGGAATTAGATAAACAATGGCTAAAGCGCCGATAAAAAGCCCGAGCTCCATGGCTGCGTCCTGTGAGTGCTAAATCGTCTTGAGAAGAGACTCATGGTAACGTTAAAGTGCTAAGCATTTTCTTGCCATTTACACCCATGAAAATTAATTTTTTAGTATTTTGTGCCAATTTTAATAATGGAAATACTCACATATGCCAAATTGCAAGTTGGATGCTACCGACCGCCGACTGCTTGCGTTACTCCAAGGCGATGCGCGTTTAACAAATGTAGAGCTAGCAGAGAAGGTGAACTTGTCACCGTCTCCTTGTTTACGCCGTGTGCGGCGCTTGGAAGAGAGTGGCATTATTCGCGGCTACCATGCAGAGCTTGATCGCCGAAGCGTTGGCTTAGAGTTAACCGTGTTTGTTGGTATTAAGGTGGAGCGACACCATGAAGAGCAGGCAAACGCCTTCCGCGACGCCGTGGTAAAGCTGCCTGAAGTAGTCACCGCTCACCTGGTATCCGGTGAATCAGACTTTTTGTTACAAGTGGTCGTGCCGAGCCTGACGGCTTACGACGCGTTTTTAACCAATACGCTGCTACGCTTGCCTGGAGTGAGCGATATTCGCAGCAACTTTGCGATTCAACCGGTGAAGGAGTACGGCATTTTGCCGCTGAAACAGTAAGCGATGCTCTTTTGCGCAAGATTCGGGTAGGACAAGCGGGCGTGGCTGGTTAAGCTTGGCGCATGCTCTGCGTTTAGGTGGGGACTCACTGTGACAGACTATGCCCGTATCGAGAAAGCCATGGCCTTTATGGTGGCGAATGCCACCCAGCAGCCCAGTTTGGAAACAGTGGCGGCGCAGGTACATTTGAGCGCGTTCCATTTCCAACGGCTGTTTTGCCGCTACGCAGGCGTGAGCCCTAAGCGCTTTTTGCAGGCGCTGACGCTGGCGCGGGGTAAGCAGCTAATTGCATCTGCCCAGAGCCTTACCGATACTGCCCAGGCATTGGGGTTAAGCGGCGGCTCGCGGCTTTACGATCATTTTGTCACGCTGGAGGCGGTGACACCCGGGGAGTTTAAGCGTCAAGGGCAGGGCGTCGAGATTGCTTATGGCGTGCACCCTACGCCGTTTGGCGAGGTGTTGGTGGCGGCGACTCCCAGAGGTATTTGCCGCATGGGCTTTCTTGCGGCGACACCAAAAGAGGAGATGCTAGCCCAACTAGCCGCCGATTGGCCCCGCAGCTCGCTTAACCACCAGCCAGACGCCACGCACCACGTGGTGGATGCGCTGTTTGAGCCTCAACAAAGCGCCGCGTCGGGGGCGCTACGGCTGCACGTTAGCGGTACAAACTTCCAGATTAATGTTTGGCGAGCGTTGCTTACCATTCCCGAAGGCCAGCTGGCCAGCTATTCCCATATTGCCCAGGCGCTTGGGGCACCTAAATCTTCCCGTGCGGTGGGCAATGCCGTGGGCGCTAACCCCATCGCGTTGTGGATTCCCTGCCACCGGGTGATTCAACAAAGCGGTGCTCTCGGTGGCTACCGTTGGGGCGTTGAAACCAAGCTGCAGGTGCAGGCGTGGGAAGCGGCCCGGCACTCCCCCTTGCTTGAACCGCACTAACCCTGAATTAGTGCCCAAATACCGACCAACCAGTGTGTTGGACAAACATTTCCAGGGCGCGCGTGCCTAGCAGACTATTGCCAAATTTATCCAGCCCCGGTGACCATACGGCCAACGAGCCGCGACCAGGGGCAACCGCTAAAATGCCGCCGCCTACGCCGCTTTTGCCAGGTAAGCCAACACGGAAAGCAAACTCCCCTGACGCATCGTAGTGGCCGCACATCATCATAAGTGAATTAATTCGTCGCGCCCGCTGGGGTGATACCACGCGCAGATTGCTGGGGCGATTGACGCCATCTGAGGCCAAAAACAGCCCCGCATGGGCAAGCTGCTCGCAGCTCATGGCGATGGCGCACTGGTGGAAGTAGGTGCCCAGCACTTTATCGACATCGTGGCGCAGGTGGCCAAAGGCTTTCATAAAGTGGGCAAGCGATGCATTGCGGTCTTTGTGCTGCATTTCCGAAGCGGCGACTTGATGGTCAAAGCAGATACTGTTGTCGTCAGCAATGTAACGCACAAAGCTCAATATTTCCGCCAGGGTCTCTTTAGGTTCGTGGCCCATCATAATGGCATCCACTACTGCAATGGCCCCGGCGTTGATAAACGGGTTACGCGGTTTACCGCCTTCATGTTCAAGCTGCACAATGGAATTGAACGGGTCGCCAGATGGCTCGCGGCCAACCTTAGACCACAGCCCATCGCCCCATTTGCCCAGTGCGATGGTGAGTGTGAAAACTTTGGAAATACTCTGGATTGAGAACGGCGTGTTGGCGCAGCCCGCAGAGAAGCGCTGGCCATCTACTGTTGCCAAGCTAATGGCAAATTGGTTTGGGTCGACATGGGCTAATTGTGGGATGTAGTCCGCTACTTTGCCCCGCTCGGTTTCCAGGGCTAGCTGGGTGGCAATGTCGTTAAGCAACTCTTGCATGAAATCCATCGTCGTTTGGTAGCGTGGGGGCCGCTACCCTAGCGGAAAATGCTGAATCTGTCTGCTGATGTGTGCCCATTCAACACGGTATAAGGCCCGTTTAGAGTGACCTTGATGTTGGCAAGTGCCGAAGGGGCCTCCTAAGACGTAACCCCTAAGTTACTTAAGCGCTATATGGCATTTTGGGTGGCATTCTTTCTTATCGTTTTAAGAGGTGGTCCGTCACTATCGGACAAGTAATAGTTAGAATAAACGATAGCTTAATTAGACGCTTTATTTGTAAATACAACATTAATCAGCTGTTTTTAATTTTACTAAGTGTGCTGTTTGATGAGTATTTTAATACTTTTATTAACTTGATTCGTTATTTTTATCAGTATTTAATGCTTCAGCATCTCATCCCCTGCATCGAAACTGGTAACGAATCTCATGTTTTCTTTCATTGAATACCTAAGTGGCCCTCATGCTTGAGCGCCGCCCTCTCTTCCTGGCGGTAGGGATCGCGCTCGGCACTCTGTCATTATCAGGATGTGGTTCAAGCGGCGGCGGTGGCGATAGCAGCCAGGGTGTGC
This sequence comes from Halomonas sp. GFAJ-1, assembly GCF_000236625.2. Taxonomy (NCBI): domain Bacteria; kingdom Pseudomonadati; phylum Pseudomonadota; class Gammaproteobacteria; order Oceanospirillales; family Halomonadaceae; genus Halomonas; species Halomonas sp. GFAJ-1. Next base: position 176,583 of record NZ_AHBC01000008.1, on the reverse strand, counting down.
ATACCCCTGGCGGCTCTTCTCCTAACCTGAGTGCCGGCCAACTCCCCATACCGCTTGGGCCTGGTTTGGTAAGAGTGGCGGTGGCAGATAGTGCGTTCGATGTCGCCTCTATCACTAATAGCGAGCGAGTGATCGACAGCTTAGATGTCTATAGCGGCACATCAGATGTTAGCGGTTTTGATGAATGGCACGGCAATGCCGTTTCCTCCGCGATTACTAGCGGAAATTTGGGTAATGCCCGCTTAGACCTGCTGAAAGTAGAGGATAGCCTAGGTAACACCTTCAGCAACGCACTCGATTACGCTATTGGTGAAGCGGCCAGTCGCGGTGCCAGAGTAATTAACGCCAGCTTTTCCCGCCGCTTAGAGGCCAGCGACCCCAGGCTCTCTTTTAATGGGGTGACCTCGGCTACCTCGTACCAGCGTGTTGTCAATGCTAACGGTGGCAAAGGCGCCATTTACGTCGTTAGCGCAGGCAATACTGGCCGCGCCATTGATACCCGAGGTAACCCAATTTACACAAGCCAGCCTGGGCTTTACGAGATGATGCTTATCGCGGTAGGCACTACGTCGGATGGCAGAATTCACCCTTCAAGTAGCTATCCAGGAGATGATGCTCGGTTGCAGGCACGCTCCATTGGAACGGGGTTCGTCAACCGAAGGGTGGGTGCCCAGGGCACGTCGATTTCAGCGGCACAAATTTCTGAGTATGCCGCGGGTATTGTGGGGCAATGGCCACATTTAACGGCTCAGCAGGCTAGCCAGCGACTGTTGGATACGGCGAGCCAGGAGAGCGCGTTGTTTCAGCAGAATAACTGCGGCGCTAGCGGCACGCTGAACTGCGGTGCCTTCTATTTAGGCCAAGGTATTGCTGATATCGACGCTGCACTTGCGCCTGAAGGCGATCTACTGGTCAGCCAAAGCCAGCGTGTGGCAGAGGGCGGGGCGCTGGCCGATGCGTCTTTCTTGCAGCTTTCCGAGGCCTATGGCAATTCTATAGCCACTTCTGGTGTGCTGGAGAATGTGGTTGCGTTTGACGCGCTGGGCCGGGATTACGCCATTGATTTGGGGCGCAATACGCTGCCGCGCACCGCACAGGCCACGCAGCGGCGCGGGCAGATGCAGCAGATGGCAAAAGCCACTTCGTCTGCTACTGAGACGCATACCGCTATCGACGGCAATTACCGCTTCACCGCCCGCAGTAATGTTGCCGGTGATTTACTGGCTAGCCGCTTTGACGGGGCTTTTGGCAATACTCAATTGAGTGCGTTTAGCTTTGCAGGTAACCAGCCAAGCCCTATGGGCAATGTCGCAGAGCTGGGTGTGATGCCCATGATCTCTTTTCAAACGGGGTCGGCGCTTACCCAAGCATTCGATACGGTGGAGGGTATCGAAACCCGCTATGCGCTGGGCCAACGGCTCAGTATGACGGCATCCCACTGGGCGGGGGATTCTGGCGACGATGCTGTCAGCGACTACCAAGCACGGCGTTCGGGTCTGGGGCTTACTTGGCAAATAATGCCTGGACTGAGCGTCAATAGCTATGTTGGCCAGCTGACAGAGCAGCAGGGTCTGCTGGGGGCTAGCGGTAGTGGCGCCCTTAGCCTTGGCGACGATAATCAAATGGATTTTGCTGGGCTAAGCGTTCAAGCTCAGTTTGATAACATTAGCGGCTTTGCTGAATTTGAGCAGGGCCGTGGTAGTGCCTCAGGACGTGGCTTATTGTCCAGCGTTGATGACATTAGTGCGCAGCAAATGGCATTGGGCATTCAGTGGCAAGGGCAGGGCGCACGTTCTGAACGCTGGGCGTTAACGCTACGCCAACCGCTTCGCATCGATAGCGCGAATGCCACTTTCGATGTGCCGGTGGGTCGTCGTTTGGATGGCAGCGTTGTGCGTGAAACGCGAAGCGCTTCTCTGGAGCCGTCAGGTCGCCAGCTCGATATCGAATTGGGGTATGGGTTTTCGACCAGTGAGCACAGCCAGTGGCAGGTTAACATGCTGCATACCCGAGACCCTGGTCACGATGCTGGCGCACCGAGCGACTCAGCGGCCATGGTGAACTACATCTACGCTTGGTAATAGGCGCGCTATGACCACACTAATGATTCAAGGCACCACCTCGGATGCAGGAAAAAGCACCGTGGTGGCGGGTCTGTGCCGTGTTCTCAAGCGCAGGGGGATGTCGGTGGCCTCGTTTAAGCCCCAGAACATGGCCCTGAATAGCGCGGTGACCAGCGATGGCGGCGAGATTGGCCGCTCCACCGCGCTACAGGCCCAGGCTGCAGGCGTCATTCCCCATAGCGATATGAACCCGGTACTGCTGAAGCCGGAAACTGATCGCGGCGCCCAGGTGATTCTGCGCGGCAAGGTGCATGGCCATATGGATGCACTGGATTACCATGCGTTTAAGCGCACAGCGAAAGAGAGCGTCATGGCAGCGTGGCAGGCCTTAGAGCAGCGCTATGACGTGATTATTGCCGAAGGCGCGGGTAGCCCTGCGGAAATCAACCTACGTAAAGGCGATATCGCCAATATGGGCTTTGCTGAAGCTGCCGACTGCCCGGTACTGCTGGTGGGCGATATTGATCGTGGCGGCGTCTTTGCTCAGCTCGTAGGTACGCTGGCGCTATTAAGTGACAGCGAGCAGGCGCGCACCAAAGGTTTTATCGTGAACCGTTTTCGGGGAGATATTGCGCTGCTGGAGCCTGGGCTTGAGTGGCTAGAGGCGCGCACTGACAAGCCGGTACTGGGTACGCTGCCCTATGTGCAGGGGTTACTGTTGGACGCGGAAGATAGTATTGGTTTAACTCAGGCCCCGCAGGCAAGCCAGCCCCTCAACGTTATCGTTCCCGCGCTACCGCGCATGAGTAACCACACGGATTTCGACCCACTGCGCCTGCACCCGCAGGTATCGCTGACGTTTGTAGGACCTGACCGGCAGATCCCCCCAGCGGATGTGATTCTCCTGCCCGGCAGCAAAAGTACGGCCAGCGACTTGGCATGGCTTAAGCGCCAAGGCTGGGAGGCAGCGATTACTCGCCACCTGCGCTATGGTGGCAAAGTGATGGGTATTTGCGGTGGCTTCCAAATGCTGGGTGAATGGGTAGATGATCCAGAAGGGCTAGAAGGCAGTCCAGGAAAAGTTGCTGGGCTTGGACTGCTACCGATGACCACGCGAATGGTGGCTGGCAAGCAGTTACGCAATGTTAGTGGCACGATGGTGGGGCAGGACGCGGCAGTGATCGGCTACGAGATTCACAATGGGATTAGTGAAGGAGCCGCTCTAAACCAGCCACTGCTTGACCTAGGCAGCCATCGGGATGGGGCAATCAGTAGCGACGGCCAGATATTAGGTACCTATGTGCACGGCGTGTTTGACCACCCGGAAGCCTGCCGAGCGTTGCTCACGCACTTAGGATTAAAAAATACGGTGGAGGTCGATTACCGCGCCCACCGTGAGAAAGAGCTGGATCGTTTGGCGGACACGCTAGAAGCTCACTTGGATATAGGCGCGATACTCAAAATGCTCAATGTTAGCTAAACGAGCCACAAAGATGGGTGCTGGTTAATCGCGCTGGCGCGTGGCCATTAGGGTGATTTCGACAGCGCTGCCACCACAGAGGTGTGGCGACTCCGTGCAGGTGCGCGCGGGGTAACGACCAGGCTCAAAAAATTCAGCATAGATACTGTCTAGCGCGTTGATCTGTTTTAAATCTGCTAAATGTATATCCACTCGTAAAACATCCGCTAAGCTGCCGCCTTCTTGCTGCAGCATGCGCTTAAGTTCGTGCATAACTAACTGTGTTTCCTCTTTAATATTGCCGCGGACAGCTTGACCATTAGAAATATCGGCAACGGTAAGTCCCGAAATAAACACATAATGGTCGTCAATGACCATGTGGCTTCCTGGAAAGCTGGGCTTAGGCAGTGTCGGGTCGTTATTAAACTGTGGCATTCGTTCTCCTTAACGACAAAATAGCCGTTTTGCCTTTAGTGCGACTGTGGTTGTTGAATGTGGTTCCCTTCTATTAAGAGGGTGGTGCTGGCGGTGGCTTTGCTCTACGCTGGCGGGCTTTTAAAACGCGCCAGAGTCGTTTTGGCGTCATGATCAAGCGCAAAGAGAGAGCGTAATGAAGGTAGTTCATATTAGTCAGAGCGGCCCGCGCGATGCGAGTTTGGCAACCCTATGTGCCGAAGTTTACGGTCAGCAGGCAGGGCTAACGCCGTTGGTGGTATTTACAGGCACAAAAAACGTGCTGTTTGCCCAAGAGGCTGCACGTTTATTGGCAGGCGTTGACGGTGAAGGGAAGCCTCTAGCACTTGCACTGCTGGTGCTGGATGAAAAAGGTCAGGGTATGACCGTCACCCATGCCTGCGAATTTAAACAAGGCGCTAAAGCGCGCTTAATCAGTGAGCTCAGCTTAAAAGCACCGCTGCGTGTTGAGGTGGCTAGCGACAAAGAAGAAGCATTTTACCAGCAGTGCGGTATTAAACGCTGGTTTGATAGTGAAGGTAAGCGGATCGGTTTAGGCGCGCGTCATCCTGCTAAAAGCAGTGATGAGCTGGTGCCCACCCTCCATCTGGACGAAGCGCTAATTTTGCGCCGTTTTAAGCATGACCCCAACGCATTTTCTGACGCTAAAGAGGCTTTTCTGTCGGGCTTAAATAACTTTCCCAGCACGTTTTGAATTTAATGCCGCCGCGTTAAGAGGGCGGCCTTGCCTATAAGACTAAAAGATGACGTTTACGTTGACGTCATTTTGCGGTGGGCTATTGTCTGCATGTAAGCGTTATCTTAACAAGTTTTAGCCGATTTTAGTGGTTTTTGCTGCCTTGTTAGCGGTTTGCGCTTTTGCAGTTACTGCAATATTAGGTGCGTTTTAGCTGGGCCATGCACGAAAGGTCGAATGTTATCTTGATTAATAGCTGAGTAAAAAGCACTCAACTAACAACAACAATACTCAAGGATATTAATAATGAATAACCAGACACCGTGAGGAAACGCTGTGCTGCTCAAACGTAAATACGGGGAAGAACATCCCTACTGGCCCGTTGGCCCCTTCAAAGTTCGTTTGCCCTTTATCCATTTCCGCTGGGAAATACCCGAGACCATTCAGGCGCTGGTCATGTTTGTTATCGGGCTGGGGATGATTCCGCTTTTGGAGCAGTATCTAGGGCTGCCCTATGAAGTGGCACTAGCGTATGTCGTGGTGTGTGGTATCGGTTTTATTCTTCCCCCGTTGCTCGGGGTGCCTTTTGTGGCGGGGTGGATTACGCCCGCTATTCCCGTGGTACTGCTGTTTATTGGTCAGTTTGAGCCAGGGCCGGAAGCTATCCGCGCGATGGTGGCACTGCAGCTAATGGTCACGGCGATTTTCCTATTTATGGCGGTGACGCGTTTAGGTACGAAGCTGGTTAACAGCGTGCCGGACTCCATCAAGGCGGGCATTTTGTTGGGCGCTGGTATCGCCGCGATAAGTGGCGAAATTAGCGTTGGCGGGAGGCTTTATGAAACGCCTATTTCACTGGGTATTGGTGGTTTAATTACCCTGTATGTCCTGTTTTCACTTTCGTTTCGCGACCTGACTGAAAAATTCCGTTGGGCGCGTAATATCGCCGCCTATGGCATGGTGCCCGGTATGTTAATTACCATGGCGATTGGCTGGGGGGTAGCGGAGTACCCGATGCCTACGGTGGAGTGGGGCATTGCCGTGCCGGACTTTGGCGGCATCTGGGCCTACCTGCCGTTTACCATTGGTGCGCCGGGTATTGATCTACTGGTCACCGCTATACCTACCGCTATCATCGCTTACATAATTGCCTTTGGTGACATCATTGTGGGTCAGAGCTTGATCAAGCGTGTGGATCATTTGCGGCCGGATGAGAAAATCGAAGTGAATGTTGATCGTGTTCACCTGATCACGGGCTTGCGAAACCTAATGCACTCTATGTTTGCTCCTTACCCAGGCCTTGCCGGGCCGCTCTTTACCGGGGCAATGGCCACTATTGCTGAGCGCTACCGGTATGGCCGCGGCGCCATGGATACTATTTATTCGGGGGCGTCGGTATTCTGGATAGTGGGCTTTTTGGCGCTATTCTTACTGCCGCTGGTAACGCTCTTCCGCCCGGTACTGCCCATTGCGCTCTCGATTACTTTGCTGATTACCGGTTATTTGTGTATTGCGGTTGCGGTAGAGCAGATTAAAAACGCAACGGCCATGGGGGTCGCTGGCATTATGGGTGTGGTGCTGGCTACACACGGCGCTGCGTGGGGGCTGGGAATTGGGGTGATTCTCTACTTTATGATTGAACACCGTGCGCGAAGCCATGCGGAAGATGAGGCTGATGAGCCTATCCACGTGGAAGAAGATGCGGTGGTCGAGGTGGAGGAAAAACCGATTAGTTAGGTAAGACGCTGCACTAATACAAGCTGTTAAAAAAACCGGCAGTCTTTATAGACCTGCCGGTTTTTTTTGCAACAACACGTTCGAGTTTAAGCAACAAAAATACTGAGTGTTGTCATGATGTTGCGTGTTTAGCCCAGTAAAATATAGGTGTGTTAACTGTTACTTAAGAGGTAAAGGCGTATGGCGTTAGCGATAAGGGATACCCACTCCCGCTATGGTTTGGTGAGTAGGGCGCTGCATTGGGCGATGGCACTGCTTTTTTTATGGCAGTTTAGCGGTGCCACGGCGCGAGTGCTTTTGGAAGATACTGCGCTGGAATCTTTCTTATGGGGTACGCACCGTACTGTGGGCGTAATGCTTATGGCGCTTATTTTGTTACGCATTGTGTGGGCGCTCATCAATGCATCGCGCCGTCCGCCTTCAGTGAGCGTGATGGCAAAACTAGGTCATTTGGCGCTGTACGGCTTAATGGTTGCTGTGCCCACGATTGCCTTAATACGCCAATATGGCTCGGGCCGGGCATTGGATGTTTTTGGCGTCAATCTAATGCCGGGTTTTGAGGGTGAGCGTATTGATTGGATGGTAGACCTAGGCGGCTTGCTACACGGCGAGCTAGGCTGGGCGATGTTAGCGCTGATCGTCGGCCATATCGTAATGGCGGTTATGCACCGCAGGCTAACTAATCATGATGTGCTAAAGCGTATGGCGTAATTGGTAAGCGTTACTGACCTGGCTATTCTAACCCAGCGTATTGAAAGCGCGCCTCGCATTACCAGCGGAGCGCGCTTTTTTAGCCCTCTACTTAGCCAACTGACGCATGGCGGTTTCTAAACCTTCCATCGTCATCGGATACATGCGGTCTTCGATGATTTCGCGGATTAGCTGAGTCGAGTAGGTGTACTCCCAGGCCCGGGGCGGCATAGGGTTTAGCCACGCCAAACGGGGAAAGGTGTCGCAAAGGCGTTTAAGCCACACGCCACCCGCCTCTTCGTTAAAGTGCTCCACACTGCCGCCTGAGTGAGTGACCTCATAGGGCGACATAGCGGCGTCGCCGACAATCACTACCTGGTAATCTGCGCCGTAGGTGTGCAGCACATCCATGGTGGGAATGCGCTCGTTGCCCCGGCGCAGGTTGTTTCTCCACACGCCTTCATACAGGCAATTATGGAAGTAGTAGTGCTCCAGATGCTTGAACTCTGAACGCGCGGCTGAAAACAGCTCTTCGCAGACGCGTATATGGTCATCCATGGAGCCGCCAACGTCCAAAAACAGCAGCACTTTAACCGCGTTGTGGCGCTCTGGACGCATTTGAACATTTAACAAGCCGCCATCGCGAGCGGTTTCACGAATGGTGCTGTCCACGTCAAACTCTTCAAGCGCCCCTTGGCGGGCAAACTTGCGTAGCCGTCGCAGGGCCATTTTGATATTGCGAGTGCCGAGTTCAAGTGAATCATCGTAATCGCGAAAGCGCCGTTCGTCCCATACCTTGGTGGCGCGGCGGTGGCGCGAGCCATCCTGACCAATACGAATGCCTTCCGGATTGTAGCCGTAGGCACCAAAAGGGCTGGTGCCACCGGTGCCAATCCACTTGTTGCCGCCGGCGTGGCGCTCTTTCTGCTCTTCGAGCCGTTTTTTGAAGGTTTCGATCAGTTCTTCAAGTCCGCCTAGGGATTCAATTTTGGCTTTCTCTTCGTCGCTGAGCTGTTTCTCAAACTCCCGGCGTAGCCACTCATCGGGGATCAGCGCCTCAATGGCGGCGTCCATATCCTCAATGCCTTTAAACCAGGCGGCAAAGGCGCGGTCGAAGCGGTCGAAGTAGCGCTCATCTTTGACCATTACGGTGCGGGCGACTTGATAAAACGCTTCCATATCGGCAAACACGACGCCACGTTCAACCACCGCATGGAGGTCAAGTAGTTCGCGGAGTGAGACGGGCACACCAGCGCGTTTTAGTGTGTCGAACAGGCTGATAAACATCGTTTAACGGCCTGAGCCTTTCTGGCGACGCAGCATAAAGGCCAAGCGCTCCAGTAATTGTGTATCCTGCTCGTTTTTGACCAGCGCACCGGCCATCGGAGGCAGGGCTTTGGCTGGGTCGCGGTTATAGAGCGCTTCTTGGGCAAGCTCATCACTCATCAGTAGCTTTAACCAATCCACCAGCTCCGAGGTGGAAGGTTTTTTCTTGAGCCCTGGGGCGTTGCGTAGATCAAAAAAGACTTCCAAGGCTTCGCCGACCAGCCTGGGGGCGATATCCGGGAAGTGGACATCCACAATTGCTTGCATGGTCGCGCGATCAGGGAATTCGATGTAATGGAAAAAGCAGCGGCGTAGGAAGGCGTCGGGCAGCTCTTTTTCGTTATTCGAGGTGATCACGATAATTGGGCGTTGTTCGGCACGAATGGTCTCGCCGGTTTCATAAACATGAAACTCCATACGATCCAGCTCTTGTAGCAGGTCGTTGGGAAACTCGATATCCGCTTTGTCAATTTCATCAATCAGTAGGACGACACGCTCGCCTGCGGTAAACGCTTCCCATAGCTTGCCTGGCTTAATGTAGTTACCTACGTTTTCCACGCCTTCAACGCCCAGTTGGGAATCGCGCAGGCGGCTAACCGCATCGTACTCATAAAGCCCCTGGGCCGCTTTGGTACTGGACTTGATGTGCCAAGTAATCAGCTTAGTGCCAAGGGATTCAGCGAGCTCCTCGGCCAGCAGTGTTTTACCGGTACCGGGTTCGCCTTTAATGAGCAGCGGACGCTGCAGCACAACAGCGGCATTGACCGCCTGTTTGAGTGCATCAGTTGCGATGTAAGAAGAAGTAGAATCAAACGCCATGGGGGAGTGCCTCGGCTTGTCGAAACGAGTTTTAAAAATAGATTCAAACAAGTGTACGTGAGGGTAAACCTCAAGGCCAACTAGTGGATAAAGAGACTTGCTAACCGCCCTGCCAGTTGGGTGGCACAATTCCCTGGCGCTGCATTTGCCGGTAGACCGTAGGCCGTGAAACGCCTAGCTCACGTGCGACCGCGCTAATATTCCAGTGGTGTTGCTTGAGCAGTTGGGTAAGTGAGCCTGTCTGAGATTCACTGGCATCGGCTACAAGCTGCGGCGCTTCGTGGCGAGTAATTCGCTGGCTAAGGCACTGTTCTGGCAGATCGTGAACGGTGATTTCGTCACTTTCTGAGGTTGCCAGGGCAAAAGCGAGAGCGTTTTTAAGTTGACGGATATTGCCGGGCCATGAATACGCGAGCAGCGCACTGATAGCATCTGCGCGCAGGCGCGGCGATATTTGCGCGGCGCGTTCGGCGGCGACATCTTCAAACACGCGGCGAATAACATACAGTTTATCGGCGCGTTCACGTAATGCGGGTAAGCGCAGCTGCGCGCCGTTAAGCCGGTAATAGAGGTCTTCGCGGAATTCCCCTTGCTGAATCATTTCTTCGATATGGCGATGGGTTGCTGTAATAACGCGAATGTCGATTTTTACTGGCGTGTTAGCGCCTAGCGGCATGACTTCCCGTTCGGCCAGCACGCGTAACAGCCTAGTTTGTAGCGCTAATGGCATATCACCGATTTCGTCTAGAAACAGCGTGCCTCCATGGGCCTGAGGAATAAGCCCACGCATCCCTTTTGAACGGCCACCGGTAAAGGCGCCAGGTTCGTAGCCAAACAGTTCGCTTTCAATCAGTGACTCAGGAATGGCCGCACAATTAACCGCAATAAACGGTTGTTTGGCGCGATTGCCGCTTTCGTGCAGTGCGCGTGCCACCACCTCTTTACCGGTGCCGGTTTCGCCGCAAATCAGCACGTTCACGTTAGCTTCATTACGCAAGCGGTCGGCTAGTTTTTGCACTTTGCGCATCGCAGGGTCGTCGGCACCTAGCCGGGCTAAGGGTTCCGGCAGTTCAGTAGTAAGCGGTGTTGCCCGTTGCGCCATGCGGGGACGGCGGGGTTCCAGCAGGCTTATAAAGTGGATGGTGTTGCTGGCGCGAGCGCGAAAAGCACGCAATTGATCATCAGTACCGCTGTTAATACTGAGTATATCGGCGATCTCACACTCGAATAGTTCACCTAGCATTGGAATGTGATTTGCAGACCAAGGGGGCCAGCGGTGCTGGTGTTCGGCGATTAGCTCGCGGCCAACGCCGTTGGCAGCGATGACCTGTCCATTTTCCTCTATGGCAATTAAACCACGCCCATTGACGTGGACAAATTCCCGCGAGATATCTAGACGCACCATCAGGCAGTCGCGGTAGCGCTGCAGAAAATAAGCATCCTCAATCATGCGCGCATAAAGCGTTACCAGCGATAGGCTGAAATTCTGGCTTTCGTGCTGGGTAGGCGACTGCAGCGCGGAGATATCTAACACGGCCATAACGTTACCCTGAGGGTCAGCAATAGGCGCGGCGGTGCAGGTTAGAGAAATATGGGAAGCATCGAAGTGTTCTTGGCGGTGGCAGATAATCGCCTGGCGATCATGCAAGCAGGTGCCAACAGCGCAGGTGCCAGCAAAGCGTTCATCCCAGTCAGCGCCCAAGTAGAGGCCTGCTTTGCGTAATTGCTGGTCCTGGTTGGGGTCGCCGCGAAACTCAACGGTAATGCCGCGGTGGTCGGTGACCAGTAGCACGTAGCCAAGCTGGGCTATTTGTCCATAGAGTTGATCGACCCCAGCGCGGGCGACATGCAGTAGCTCGTCAACAGACTCGCGGTGCTCAATCAAGGTTTGCTGAGGCACCACCCGTGCTGGGCGTGGGTGAGTGGGGTCTAGCTGATAGTCATTTAGGCAGCGCAGCCAGGAACGACGAATGGTGGCCTGCGCAGGCAAGCAGGGGGCATCTAACCCTTCACCAAGCTGAAAAATATGCTCTATATGTCGACGCTGTTCAGACTGAAGCTGTGAAGTTGTCTGAAACTGTTTAATGGCGTGCGTTTGATGCAGCATGGCGTTACTCATTGGGCGCTGTTGTTATTGTTCTTTTAGCCTATGCGCTTTGCCCCCAGAGTCAACGTGGGCTGCTTACGCCGTTAGTCGTGCGTTACACCTGTAACGTTTAGCTGTAAACAGCGTGACAAGTGTACATGGCTCTCTATTGGTTACTCAGTAGGTGATAAGGCTAGGCGAGGGCGCTGTAAACCCTTCCCTGGGCGCTACTTTTGCCATCCATGGCAAAAGACCCTCGCTACGCCTTATCACTGCCTTGTATCTCATTAAGGCTGTATTTTTTGTTTATTTTTCAGCTTGTTGATGTGCTTTTCAGGCTGTTTGGCACGGTAGCTGCTTAGGGTTGGGTGCATCACAGTTAACTCAACAATAACAAATGCACATGGAGTACCCGCTATGTCAAAGATAACGGCACAAGTCCAGCAAACCCCCACGGAGACTGTTCAAGCGTGGCTGCAGGATTTCGATACTGCCCTTCAAACCCAGGATATTGAGCGAGTACTGTCGCTGTTTGGAGACGAGTGCTACTGGCGCGACTTTCTTACCTTCACCTGGAATTTAAAAACCTGCGAAGGCAAAGATGAAATTCAGGCCATGCTCAATGACACGCTCAATAACGCACAGCCTATGGGTTGGCAGTTAGACGGCGAAGCCACTGAAAACGGTGACACCTATGATGCATGGTTTACCTTCAAAACAGCGGTTGCCAGTGGCAAAGGCTATTTGCGTCTTAAAGAAGGCAAGTGCTGGACGTTGTTAACCACCATGCAAGCACTGAACGACTACCCTGAGCAGTGCAATCAGCATCGTCCAAAAGGGGCCGAACACGGTGCCAATAAGCAGCGTGAAACGTGGTTGGAGTCACGGGAGCGTGAAGAGGCGGAGCTGGGCTACACTCGGCAGCCTTACTGCGTGATTATTGGCGGTGGCCAGGGTGGTATTGGTTTAGGCGCACGGCTCAGGCAACTGGGTGTGCCGACGATCATCATTGAGCGCAACGAGCGCGCGGGAGATTCCTGGCGTAACCGCTATAAGTCGCTCTGCTTGCACGATCCAGTCTGGTATGACCACCTTCCCTATATTCCCTTCCCAGATAACTGGCCTGTGTTTGCCCCTAAAGACAAAGTGGGCGACTGGTTGGAAATGTACACAAAAGTGATGGAGCTCAATTATTGGAGTTCCACTGAGTGTCAGAATGCTAGCTATGACGAGGCCGCAGGGGAGTGGGTGGTTAAGGTTAAGCGCAACGGCGAGGAGATCACGTTACGACCCAAACAGTTAGTGATGGCTACCGGTATGTCTGGGATGCCCAATGTGCCGACATTTCCAGGGGCGGAAAGCTTTGAAGGTGAGCAGCAGCACTCTAGCCAGCACCCAGGGCCGGATGCCTATAAAGGCAAGAAATGTGTCATCGTGGGCTCAAACAACTCGGCCCACGATATTGCCGCAGCGCTGTGGGAGCACGACGCCGATGTCACCATGCTGCAGCGTTCATCGACCCATATTGTGAAGTCGGATTCGCTGATGGAAGAGGTGCTAGGGCCGCTTTATTCGGAAGAGGCGGTGGCAAGTGGGTTAACCCATGAAAAAGCCGATCTGGTGTTTGCCTCCATCCCTTACAAGGTGCTGCCAGATTTTCAGCGCCCCGCCTTTGAGGCGATTAAAAAGCGTGATGCCGAGTTTTATCAGAAGCTTGAGAGCGCAGGCTTTATGCTTGATTTCGGTGACGATGAATCGGGGCTGTTTTTGAAGTATTTGCGCCGTGGTTCAGGCTATTACATTGATGTAGGGGCTTGCGATTTGGTCGCCAGTGGCGACATCAAACTGCGCAGCGGCGTGGGCATCGAACGCATTAACCCGCACTCCATCACGCTGACAGATGGCAGCGAGCTTGAGGCTGACCTGATTATCTATGCCACCGGTTATGGCTCGATGAATGGCTGGGCGGCACGGCTTATTTCTCAAGAAGTGGCCGATAAAGTCGGCAAGTGTTGGGGGCTAGGTTCCGACACCACCAAAGACCCGGGCCCATGGGAAGGTGAGCTGCGCAATATGTGGAAGCCCACTCAGCAAGAGGCACTGTGGTTCCATGGCGGCAACCTACACCAGTCGCGGCACTACTCACGTTATTTGGCGCTGCAGTTAAAAGCACGTATGGAAGGGCTAGATACCCCTGTCTATGGCCTGCAGCCAGTTCATCACAGAGCATAAGAGAAGGAGTAGCAAATGAGTCATTCAAGCATGCAGGCAGCGGTTTGGTACGCAGCGAAAGACCTTCGTGTTGAGCAAATGCCAATACCAACGATTAACGACCCTCATGAGGTAAAAGTTAAGGTGGCGGCGTGTGGTATTTGTGGTAGCGATTTGCATGAGTACGCTGCTGGGCCGATTTTTATTCCCGTCGATAAACCACACCCCATTAGCGGTGAACAAGCACCGATTATCATGGGGCATGAATTCGCCGGTGAAGTGGTTGAGGTAGGTGACAAAGTAACACGGGTGAAAGTGGGGGATCGCGTTGCCATAGAACCGATTCTTTCGCCCAATAAGGATGGCGCTTATCAAATGGAGCGCTATAACCTCACGCCGCTATTGGGTTTCCATGGCCTTTCCGGCGGCGGCGGTGGCTTCTCGGAGTTCACCGTGATGGGGGAGCACATGGTGCATAAGCTGCCGGATGACCTCAGCTACGAGCAAGGGGCATTGGTAGAACCAGCGGCGGTTGCTTTGCATGCTGTTCGTCAAAGTGGTTTGAAAGCGGGCGATAGCGCGGCCGTATTTGGCGCAGGCCCAATTGGGTTAATGACCATTGAAGCGCTGAAAGCTGCGGGTGCCGCTCAAATTTACGCCATTGAAGTCGCGCCTTCACGTAAAGCCAAAGCTGAAGCACTTGGTGCAATTGTGGTTGACCCGCAGCAAGAAGATGCCGTGGAGAAACTGCAAACGTTAAGCAATGGCGGCGTTGACGTGGCGTTCGAGGTGACCGGGATTCCGGCAGTGCTGAACCAGTCGTTGCATAGCACCCATGAAGGCGGCGAAGTCATTGTGGTGAGTATTTGGGAGGGAGAGGCAAGCTTCCAGCCGAATGACCTCGTCATTAAAGAGCGCACCATGAAAGGGATTATTGCCTACCGTCATGTCTACCCGGCTGTGATGGCGCTAATGCAGCGTGGCTACTTCCGTGCTGAAGACATGGTGACTCAGCGTATTCCGCTTGCAGATATTGTGGAAGAGGGATTTGAAGCGCTGTTAAATGACAAGGCGCAGGTGAAAATCATTGTCACGCCTTAACCCAATAGCGGCGTTAAGCACGCCACTTGACGCATTGTGAGGCAGAGGTACAAAAAAATGTGTCGTGCTGGTGCATTTTGTTTGTTGCAGTGCGTCGTAATACTTTCGAAAACCAGTAATTTTTAATTAAGCAATTGTTTTAATTGTATTTTTAGAAAATTGGCACGCATATCGCTACGTATTGTGTAAGAAGCAAAAGAATAGAGTTGATAGATGAACTAGGCCTCTCTCCCTTCTTTGCTACATCGCCCCAGCCTTTGCTGGTAAGCGACACACCGAGTGAGCTGGCGTGCTCCACCTGGGTCCCCTTCGGGGGACTCTTTTTTTTGTCTATTGCTTTGAGCTATCGCTCTATCGCTCAACAGTTTGTTTGAAAACAAAAACCTATATTAAAATTACACTAAAAATTTTGAAACGCTGTTCGACTGGTATATCTTGTATAACAAGCTAGTATAAACAGTAGCTATTCATAAACTAGCCTAAAAAATCCACCCCCTGAGTTGAATGCAAGAGGATTGCCCTGATGAGCAAAATTAAACTGATGACAGCTGCCGTTATTTCCGCTGGCACACTAATGGCAAGTCAAGCAGCGCTTGCTTATGGAGCAGGAGATACATTTGTACGTATTGGTGTGGCCCAAACCGATACGGGCTCTGGTAATGGAGATGTTCTCGGTGCAGATATAAATGTCCAAAGTGCCCGTGGCTTCACTTTTGGTGCAGGCTACCTGTTTGCAGACAAGGTTGGCGTAGAGTTGAATAGCTCTGAGAAATTCGAGCACGACCTCAACATTACCCCTGGCGGTGACATTGGCAGTGTCGACCGTATGCCCGTTAACTTGTTGGTTAACTACTACCCAATGGGTGGACTGGACTCTAAAGTACAGCCTTATGTGGGGGCTGGCTTAAACTACACGCGTTTTTCTGGAGAAAGCACCACGCCAGATGTTAGTGTCGACAGTAGCTATGGTGTCATTGGTCAAGCAGGTGTAGATCTAGCTGTGACGCAGAACATTATGCTGAACGGCTATGTAAGCTACGCTGATGTTAGTGCGGATATTAATGCTGGTGGCAATACGGTTGGTAAAGTAGACATTGATCCGGTCACTGTCGGTGGCGGCGTTACCTATCGCTTCTAATCAATGCCGCAAACGCTGCTTCAGCATGTCTGAAGGTAGCAAGTTTGCACAAAACGCCCGGCTTTGTCGGGCGTTTTTTTGGGTAAATTACTGCGAGGGCGTTAGGTTTTCGTAGCCGCTTTCGGTAATCAGTACGTTGTCTTCAATTCGAATGCCGCCACAAGGCGCCAACGCATCTACTAATTCCCAATTAATCGGTAGCGATGTTTTACGCAGCGGTGCTAGCAGCATCGGGATAAAGTAGAGTCCGGGCTCAATGGTCACTACCATACCTGTGCGCAGCGTTCGGGTGAGACGCAATGCCGGATGGTCTTCAGGTGCGGGAGCAGGTGTTCCGTCGGGGTGGCGCAGTCCTGCTACGTCGTGTACCTGAAGCCCCAGCGAATGCCCCAGCCCGTGGGGGCAAAATGCACGCGTGACGCCTTCATCAACCGCTTCTTCTACGCTGCCTTTGAAGAGATCGTGGGCGATTAACATCTCGCCTAGACGCTGGTGCATTTGCTCATGTAGAGCCACAAATTCAACGCCAGGTGCAATATGCTCAATAAGCACATCTTTAAGGCCGTGCATGGCGGTAATTAAGTCGCCAAAAATACTGGGTGCATCAGGGCCGGCGTGGGTTCTTGTGATATCGGCACAGTAACCGCGAAAGCGTCGGCCGGCGTCTACCAACAAGCTGTGCCGCTGCTTAGGGCTATGCAGGTCATAGTGTTGATAGTGCAGCACACCCGCATGGCTATTCAGACCAATAATATTTTGATACGGCACGTCAGATTCACGCTGACGACTGGCACCTAGATAAGCCAGCTGGATGTCCAGCTCCCCTGAGGCACCAACGAACGAAGCCTGAGCGGCTTGGTGCCCAGCGATAGCCAAACGGTTTGCTTCACGCAGGCAAGCGATCTCATAAGCCGTTTTAAACAGTCGTAGCTCATCAAGTGCTTGGATCAGCGCGGTGGGCTCATGCTCTGCTTGAATGGCTTGTTGTGTGCTTGCTTCTAGGCAGTGGATGTCGCCAATCACCGCTGCGCGCCCCGTGAGGGGAGGCGTTATTTTGTCGCTGCACAGATGCACATCAAGTTCAGCTACCCAAGGCTCTTCAGGAAGACGCGTGGGTAAATGCCAGAAATCAGCCGGCGCATATAAATAAAGCTGCGGACGTTTGCCTGGTTGAATGACAAGCCAGCTATGCTGCACATTGGCAAGCCCTATCCAGTGCATGAAGTGACCATAAGCTTGAAACGTAGGTGTTTGGTCGTCTGCGAAATGGACATTGGCATGGCCGCTGTAAATAGCCAGGCTATCTATCTCTTGAGCTATCAAAATATCGCTATATGCGCGCTGTAAATGCGCTAAGTGATCTCGCTGTAAATTAAATAGGGTGGTTGACATACCTAGGTGTCCTTTCAATGTCGTGGTGGAGTGAGTTCACTCCATAGCCCATCCAGTTCAACATGATGCTGGCTTTGATGTCGGTATAAACGGAGTTCCATGGGCACATCCCAGCGGCTATCGCCTGCCCGTACCAAGGTGCCTTTAGCAAGCTCAGCGCTTACGTTGCGTTCAGGTAGCCAGCTCATGCCATAGCCAAGCAGCACTAACTCTTTAATACCTGCGGCATAGAGGTTTTCACTCTGTGCCGTCAGGTAGGTGCTTTGGGGCATGCGGGCAAGGTGTGCTTTTACCGCCGAACCCAGCAATCCGCGTTTTGGATAGGCAAGCCAGGGAGCTGGCTGTTGCCGAGTACCCGGCAAAAGGGCGCAGGGTGAGCCTTGGCTATTTAGCCCAGTAACTGGGATCAGACGCTCATGACCTATCACGCGGTAGGTGCATGCGCTGGTATCGATATCTAAATCACAGCGTCCTATGGGCCAATAACACATGGCTAGATCGCATTCCGCCCTAGCAAGCGCTTGAAAATAGTCGCTGGCTACCCAGCCGGTGGCGCGCAGGTAAGGTTGTACGCGCTCCTGCCAGCCCATTTTGGCTAGCCATTCGGGTAAGAACTGCGGCAGTAAGCTTTGGGGGGCGGCCACCATAATACGTCGCTGCTGCCCAGCGCTTATCTCTCGCACACGGTCGCGTGTGAGGCGTACACGGTCGGTAACTTGCTCGCATAGTGTCAAAAATTCTTCTCCCGCGGGCGTGAGCGAGAGCGGCAGCGTTTGTCGATTTATCAGCGTGACGCCCATCTCCTCTTCCAGTAGCTTAATTCGCCGGGAGAAGGTGGGCTGAGTCACGTGTTGCTCGTCGGCGGCGCGGGAGAAGTGTCGCGTTCTGGCCAGGGCAATAAAGTCTTCTAGCCAGCGAATTTCCATGCCATACCTCGTAGTGCTCTCAGGCGCGATGCTTTGTTGAAGATGACCTTCATAGGCGACCTTCTTCTACAGCGTGGCATGCGACGCGTGTGCCGTCGTCCTGCGTTCGCAGCGTAGGAATTTCCTGCTTGCAGCGGGCGTTGGCGTAGGGGCAGCGCCCGTGGAAGACACAGCCGCTGGGTAAGTTGACCGGCGTAGGCACTTCGCCGGTTAGGCGGATATGCTGTGGTCTGTCATCTTTCAGCCGTGGGATCGCCGAGAGCAGCGCCTGCGTGTAGGGGTGGCGTGGCTTCTCAAACAGCGTGGCCGTTGTAGCAATCTCGCATACTGTCCCTAAATACATCACAGCTACCCGGGTGCCGAAATGCTCTACTACGGCTAAGTCATGGGTAATAAATAGGTAAGTTAGATTACGATCACGCTGTGCATCCATTAGTAGGTTGAGCACTTGAGCCTGAATGGAAACGTCTAGCGCTGAAATGGGCTCATCTGCGACGATAAACTCCGGGTCAACCGCTAAGGCGCGTGCAATCGCGATGCGCTGACGCTGGCCACCGGAAAACTCATGCCCAAAGCGCTTGCCCCAGTCAGGGTCAATGCCCACAGAGCGCATTACCTCTCCAACTTTGTCGAGAATTTGCTGCCGATTCCAGTTCGGGTGATGCAAGCGCAGCGGTTCTTCCAGGGTTTGCTGGATGGTCATGCGTGGGTTGAGCGATGCATAAGGATTCTGAAAAATCATCTGCATGCGCTTGCGATAGGGCAGCAGCTGACGCGAACTCAGGTTGTCGATACGCTGGCCATCGTAGCTAATCTCGCCTTCGCTAGGCGTAATCAGCCCCATCACCGTGCGGGCCACCGTTGATTTGCCACAGCCGGACTCGCCCACTACACAGAGTGCTTCACCGCGTTTGATGTCTAAATTAACGCCGTTAATGGCATGCACATGCTCTTGATGGCGAACCAGCTTGCCGCCTTTAAATCGCAGCTGATCTAGGAAATCGCCTGATAGCGAAAAGCGCTTCTTTAGCCCACGAATTTGCAACAGCGACTCGCTGCTCTCTTCGTTTTGTGTCGGGTGGGTGATAAGCGTTTCTGCCTGCGCACTCATGAGGTTTCCTCCTTCAGGCGACGGTCTTCTAGCATCTCAGCCACCATGTGGCAGGCCACTTGGCAGTTGCCTGAGGTGACGAAGCCAGGGACTTGCTGGGTACATGCCGGGCGGGGCTGGCCATCGGCACGATTGATAAAGTCACAGCGGGGATGGAAGGCGCAGCCATTAGGTAAATTGGACAACGAGGGCATACTGCCGCGGATTTGGTTGAGCCTTTCTCCTGGGGTCGCCATTTGCGGCAGGGCGTTAATGAGCCCCTGGGTGTAGGGGTGTTGTGGGTCGTTGATAATTTCCCTGGTGGGGCCTTGCTCAATCACTCTGCCAGCATACATAACCAGCATGTGCTGGGTAACTTGGCTAACAACGCCCAGGTCGTGGGTGATCAATATAAGCCCGACATTGTGCTGCTCGCATAGCTCTAGCAGCAGCGCCATTATTTCCGCTTGAATAGTCACATCCAAAGCGGTGGTGGGCTCATCGGCAATGATGATGTCGGGGTCAAGCAGCAGTGCGATGGCGATAATGATCCGCTGACGCATACCCCCGGAAAGCTCGTGGGGGTACTGATCCAGACGCGTTTCCGGCGATGGGATCTGCACTTGGCGCAGCTTGTCTAGTGCGATACTGCGCGCCTCTTTTGATGAAATACGCCGGTGCGCCTTTAGGCACTCCACCATTTGCTCACCGATAGAGAGCACCGGGTTTAGCGTCATCATCGGATCTTGGAAAATCATCGAGATGCGGTTGCCGCGCACCTTACGCAGGCCGCGCTCAGACATCGTATTAAGTGTTTGGCCTTCAAATTTAATGCTTCCCCCAGCAATAAATCCGGGCTTGGCGATCAAATTCAGTAGTGAGAAAGCGGCCACCGATTTACCGGCGCCGGACTCTCCGACAATGCCTAAACGTTCACCGCGCTCAAGGGTGAAATTAACATCGCGTAGGGCGCGCACTTCGCCCTGGCGTAGGGCAAAGCGAACATCGAGTTGAGAAACTTCAAGTAGTGCCATGGTGCCCTCAGCCTTTATAAAGTCGTGGGTTCATGACATCGCGAAGCCAGTCACCCAATAGATTGATAGACAGCACCAGCACTACTAGCACCGCACCAGGAATCAACGTAATCCACCAAGAGCCTGATTGAATGTAGTCAAAGCCTGACTTTATCAGTGACCCCAGTGATGGGTGGGTTTCTGGCATCCCTAGCCCCAAGAACGACAGCGCCGCCTCGGAAATAATCGCATTGGCAATCTGTACCGTAGAGATAACAAAAATAGGTGAGAGCGTGTTGGGCAGTACATGACGGAACATAATGCGTTTGCTGCGCAGGCCCATCACGCGGGCGGCGTCCACGTACTCTTTGTTTTTTTCGGCCAGTACCGAGGCTCGCACTGTGCGTGCGTACTGTGGCCACTCGGCCAAGCCGATTATCAGTATCAGCATAAGTACCGCATACTGGCTGTAGAAGGCGCTGCCCATGGTGGCTTTCACCACCGCCCCCACCACAATGGCCACCATCAAGGTGGAGAACGAGAGCTGTATATCCGCCAGACGCATTAAGAAGGCATCAACACGCCCACCCAAATAACCGGCCATTAAGCCAAAGGTAACCCCCAGCAGTGCCTGGAGAAAGACAGCACCAAAACCAATCAATAATGATACCCGAGTGCCGTAAAGCACAATCGACCATAAATCGCGGCCCTGGGCATCGGTGCCTAGTACGTAGCGGTCGTCGGCGCCGTCAATCCAGAAAGGCGGCAGTTCAGAGTCGAGAATATCAATTTGGCGCAGGTCATAAGGGTCAGTGGGGGCCAATAGCGGTGAAGCAAAGGCGGCAATGACCATGCAAAGGAATACGGCCAAACACAGCTGGGCGGTGCGGTCGCGTTTAAAGCTGTACCACACAAAGGAGTCGCGTAAGCGCTCCCAGCGGCTTGGCGCAGAAGTAGGGGTGGATGTTGTCATGCGGGCTTACCAGTCAGTTTTACGGTGGGGTTCACGAAGCCGTAGATCAGATCCACGATGGTGTTGGTCACCACGAAAATGACGCCGACAATCATCAAATAGCTCACCACGAGAGGAATGTCAGCGCGGTTAATGGCATCCAGGAACATCAGCCCCATGCCTGGCCATTGAAAAACGGTCTCGGTCAAAATGGTATACGCCACCATGGTGCCAATTTGTACGCCACCTACCGTAATGACGGGCAGCATGGTGTTTTTAAGGGCGTGAACAAAGTATACCCGGCGCATCGAGATGCCTTTAGCACGTGCATATTTGACGTATTCAGATTGCAGCACTTCCATCATTTCAGCGCGAATTAAGCGAATAAAGAGCGGCAGCATAATAGAGGCCAGCGAAACAGCCGGTAGAACGAGATGTTTTAGGCCATCCCAGGTGACGAGATTAGTATCCCAGTGACCCACGACATGTACTAATTCGTGGCCACGCCCGAAAGAGGGCATATTTCCTTGTGTTGAAAGCGCGCTATTTAGCCACGCTCCCCAGGCGGCGTCTTGGGGGAAGAGGTTAATGGTTATCCCAATCGCGAATATTTGGATCAAGACAATGGCCGTCAAAAAAACCGGTATCGAAATGCCGATAATAGAGATGCCCATAAAAAACCGTGAAAAGGGCGATCGAGGTTTTATCGCGCTGTAGACCCCAATAGGGACTGAAAACAGCACGATGATCAGCGTGGCGGCAAACACTAGTTCTAGCGTTGCGGGCAGATGCCTGGCGATTACTTCGAGAGCTGGCTCGCGGTAAAAATAGGAGTTCCCGAAGTCTCCTTGAACAGCATTTTTCGCAAAGCGAACGTACTGAACCAGAAAGGGGTCGTTTAAGCCCAAGCGTTCGCGCAGTGCCTCGCGCTCGCTTTCGGGAACTGACTGCCCGACCATCTGCTGTATGGGGTCACCCAGGTTATCCTGAATGGCGAAGGCCAGCACACTGATGATAAACATCACCAATACAGCGTGCATCAGCCGCTTGATTAGAAAAGCAATCATGGCGTACGCCACCTATGCAATAGGTTTAATGAAAAGAAAAGTAGGGTTGCTAGCCGTTCACACATAAAACGCTTCGCCCCCCAGTGTCCTGGAGAGCGAAGCATCCTTGCCGATTAACGTAGTAAAACGTCAGGTTTAGCGGTCGATGACCAAATCACCCAGGTAGGGGAAGTCGGTGGCGTTAACGACCGGCTCAATGTTGATACCATCGGCGGCGGCATACGCAAGGTTCTGCCAGTGAAGCATGACGTAGCCAACATCTTCATAAAGCATGGCTTCAGCTTCACGTAGCATTTCGTTACGTTTTTCAAGATTGGTTTCGCTGTCCGCTTGTGTAACTAGCGCATCAATCTCTTCGTTGCAGTAGCTGCCGTAGTTGTACTGGCCCGCACCCGTCTCTTCATCAATACAGAAGGAGAGATACTGGAAGAAGTTAGCGCTGTCTTCGGTATCAGAGTGCCAGCCAATCATGGCCATGTCTGATTGACGGGTGTCGTATTCCGGCCAATATTGGGCTAATGGCATTGTGCGTAAGCTGACATCAATGTTGATACGCGCCAACATGTTAGCAACCGCCTGGGCGATTTGCGCATCGTTAACGTAGCGGTTGTTCGGCGCAATCATTTCCACGCTAAAGCCGTCTTCATAGCCTGCTTCCGCCATTAGTTCCTGGGCCCGCTCCAGATCGTAACGCGGAACCAGGTCAGGATTGTGGCCCGAATAGCCTTCAGGAGAGAACTGGCCTGCGGGCGTTGCGAAACCGCGCATTAAGCGGTCGGCAATGCCCTCTTGGTTGATGGCAAGGTCAACCGCTTGGCGGACGCGAGCGTCCTGGAAGGCTTCAACCCGCTCTTCATTCAGCTGGAAGCCGATGATGCGCGTGCCGGGAATTTCATAAAGGTTTGCACCTTGGGCATCGCGAACACGGTCTAAATCGTTAGGCGGTACGGCATCAATAAAATCAACGCCGCCAGAGAGAAGCGCCGCAACGCGGGAGGCGTTTTCAGCAATGGGCGTCAGTACGATGCGTGAAACATTGCCTTCAGTTTCGGTATCCCAGTAATCTTCGAAACGCTCAAAATCAACCCGTACACCCTGGCGGCGGTCGGTGACGATGAACGGGCCGGTACCGGAGACGTTGCGCGATGCAAAGGAGTTGCCCGCTTTAACGATTTCTGATTTGTCGTTTCCGTCGTCGGTTTCGCCGGTGTAAAACTCGCTATCCATGGGGAAAATGTAGGTAGCAAGGTTGAGCAGCAGCGGGTAGGGCTCAGTAGTGGTGATTTCTACGGTGTAGTCATCAATCGCTTCAACGCTGGCTATCGGCTCAAAAATAGCGCGATAGTCTGGGCTCTCTTTTAAACGCTCAATGGTCCATACCACGTCTTTGGCAGTGAATTCGTTGCCGGAGTGGAAGGTAACGCCTTCACGCAGCGTCATGCGCATATGGGTGTCGTCTACTTGCTCCCACTCAGTGGCCAGCCGCGCTTCAAATTGAAAGTCTTTGGTCCAGCGAACCAGCGGGTCAAAGGCTAAGTGTGAAAAGCGTAATACGCCGCCCGAAAGCTGCTCATGGAGGTCGAGAGTTTCAGGGTCAGCAGAGTAGCCAATACGCAGTGTTTCAGCGCTTGCCGCCATCGGTAGCATTGCAGTGCCCGCAACAGCGGCGCCAATAATGGAGGCTAGTAGCGTTTTTTTGAGCGTCATAATCGTTCCCATGAATGATTGTTTATTGTTCGTTCTACACGTTGGTCACGGTGCTGTTGTTCATAGGTGACCCGTAAAACAGACACGGCCAGCTCGTAAGCTATCTAGCTAACATAGAGAGAGCCTGTTGCGTCATACAATCGAAATAATGACACGTATCATTCATCTGCCGAATGAGATGGCTAAAAGCGGCAGGGCGGCGCGAGGTGTTTAGACGAAAGTTGATGCTGTTGACAGTAAACTAGCAGGCCAAATGGCCTGCCTTAAGCAAGTTTTTTAGCCAAAGCGTTTATGTAGCAAGCGATTAATGGCATCCGACTCGTAAAGCCATTCGTGCCGCCCATCTTCATGGGTGATTTTCAGGCAGGGGACTTTAACTTTGCCGCCGCCTTCTTGTAGCGCCTTTTTATGCTCGGGATCTAACTGAGCGTCCCGTGTTTCAATTTTTAGCCCCAGTCGGGCAATTTCTTTGCGTACTTTGATACAAAAAGGGCAGGTGCGAAATTGATACAGCGCTAGGCTTTTGCACGCTTGATCTACCTCGGCCTGCTCTTCAGGGGTGCGCTCTACCGATTTTGGTGTAGAAAGCTTTTCTGAGATCAGCATGACCGGTGCGAGTACAAGACGTAGGCCGCGGAAAAAATAACGAATCAGAATGCGCATGGATAGTTCCTCTGACCAACACCGTGGCTAGGCGATGTGGTTAAGTGGTTTGTTAAATGGATGCGCGCATCCTGCAACAATACGCCGAATTTGTCACTTTCTAGCCCCGTGACGTGAAGCCGCAATGATGATGGGATGAGCAGCGTGGCTTAGCGTGCTAATCTCAGCGGCTATTTTCTATATGTCATGTCGGCTTTTACAGCAAAGGGAAAGGAGCTACCCCATGCATCTCCATATTATCGGTATTTGTGGCACCTTTATGGGTAGCTTGGCGTTGTTGGCTCGGGAGTTGGGGCATCAGGTCAGTGGCTCCGACGCCAATGTTTACCCCCCCATGAGTATCCAGCTTGAACAAGCAGGCATTACGTTAATGGAAGGCTACCGTGCGGAAAATTTGTCAGCGGCAATCGACATGGTGGTGGTGGGTAATGCGCTCTCTCGGGGTAACCCCGAGGTTGAGGAGCTGCTCAATAGCGGGCTGCGCTACACCTCGGGCGCCCAGTGGCTTGCCGACCATGTGTTGCCTAATCGGCAGGTGATTGCGGTAGCCGGTACCCACGGTAAAACAACCACAGCAAGCCTATTGGCATGGCTGTTAGAGAGTGCAGGGCAGGCCCCCGGTTTTTTAATTGGCGGTGTGCCGCGTAACTTTGGTGTGTCTGCCCGACTGGGCAGCCCCAAAGCGCCGTTTGTGGTTGAGGCAGATGAATACGACACCGCTTTTTTTGATAAACGCTCTAAGTTTGTACATTACCGCCCCACCATTGCGGTGCTGAATAACCTTGAGTTTGATCATGCGGATATTTTTCCTGATCTAGCGGCTATTGAGCGCCAGTTTCACCACCTAGTGCGCACGGTACCCAGCAAAGGCCAACTGCTGATCGCCGACCAGCAGCCTGCCTTGGAGCGGGTGCTAGAGATGGGTGCCTGGACGCCAGTAGAGCGCTTTGGTTGCTTAGCCACCAGCGAGTGGCAGCTAAGCCTGGAGCGCTCGGATGGCAGCCGTTTTCAGGTGCTGTATCGCGGTGTTAATGGGGAGGAAGACGGCGTTGTAGAGTGGTCATTAACCGGAGAACACAATGCCCGCAATGCCTTGGCAGCGCTGGCGGCGGCGCATCGCTGTGGGGTTGATTTGCCCCGTGCATGTGCTGCTCTGTCGCGTTTTCAGACCCCCCGGCGCCGACAAGAGGTGCTAGGTGAAGTAGGGGGAGTGCAGGTGATTGATGATTTTGCCCATCACCCAACCGCTATCGCCGCTACGTTACAAGGGCTGCGTGCGGCCACTACCAAGGGGCGTTTGTTAGCGGTGATTGAGCCTCGCTCCAATACCATGCGTTTAGGTGCACTGCGTGAGCAATTAAATGACAGCGTCGCTGAAGCGGACGCGGTGTTTTGGTTTCAGCCCGAAGGCCTTGATTGGTCAATGGAAACGTTAGTGGCAGAGCAGGGCGAGTGCGCTCAGCTATTTAGCACTATTGAGTCGCTGGTCGAGGCCGTTGTCACCCAAGCGTCACCGCAAGACCGTATTGTCGTCATGTCGAATGGTGGCTTTGAAGGTGTCCATGAACGCCTATTAACCGCATTAGCCGTTAAGGAGTAAGTTGCGTGGCGAAGATTCGTTCAGATAGCCCAGGTTCTACTTTTAAACCACCGGTTACCGTGGCCCTAACCGGTGCATCGGGGGCGCAATATGGTTTACGGTTGATCGATGTGCTGGTAGAGGCCGAGCATGAAGTATGGGTGATGATATCCAAAGCCGCACACATGGTGATAGCCACTGAAACAGAGGTATCGCTGCCAGCGCAACCTGCGCGTTTAGTCGAGGCGTTAAGCCAGCGTAGTGGAGCTAAACCGGGGCAAATTCGTTGTTTCGGGCGTGAGGACTGGATGGCGCCTGTGGCGTCCGGTTCGGGTGCACCTTCGGCAATGGTGGTGTGTCCTTGCTCTACAGGGACTCTCTCTGCGGTGGCCACCGGAGCAAGCAACAACTTAATTGAGCGCGCGGCAGATGTCGCCATCAAGGAGCGTCGAACCTTGGTGATGGTACCCCGGGAAAGCCCTTTTTCTCCCATTCACTTAGAACATATGCTGGCGCTTAGTCGACTAGGCGTAGTGATCCTCCCTGCCGCGCCAGGGTTTTATCACCAGCCGCAAACCATCGAAGACCTTATTGATTTCATTGTCGCCCGAATCCTCAATCAGTTGGGCATTAGTCACCGCCTGATGCCGCGTTGGGGAGAAGCGCACCAGCCATCCAGCGATATACAACATAAGGATTTGTGACGGTGATGTCCTGGGCCATGTTGTCGGTGTTTTTGCCAACTTTCTTGTTTGTTTCGCTTACGCCAGGCATGTGTATGACCCTTGCCATGGTGCTGGGTATGAC
Source organism: Halomonas sp. GFAJ-1 (assembly GCF_000236625.2). Classification (NCBI taxonomy): domain Bacteria; kingdom Pseudomonadati; phylum Pseudomonadota; class Gammaproteobacteria; order Oceanospirillales; family Halomonadaceae; genus Halomonas; species Halomonas sp. GFAJ-1. The sequence goes on along the minus strand of NZ_AHBC01000008.1, from coordinate 149,607 downwards.
CCAGGGCGTTAAGCGTACGCTTTGGATGATGGCGGGGGAGCTAATTGGGGTTGGTTTTGTAGCTGCAGCAGCCGGCGCTGGCGTTGCCGCCTTAATGCTTCGTCAGCCTGAGCTGTTTACTGCTTTCAAATGGGCAGGTGGTGCTTATCTTGCCTACCTGGGAGTTATGATGTGGCGCTCCCGGGGGCGCATGGCGATCCCCAGTGAACTGGATGCTGGTCCTGCTGCTGGGCGGTTGCAACTGGCCATGCAAGGGCTCGTCACTGCCGTTGCAAACCCTAAAGGCTGGGCGTTTTTTATGGTGTTGCTACCGCCGTTTTTAGATAGCAGTCGCCCACTAGCACCGCAGCTTAGCATTTTGATTGTAGTTATTCTTACCATTGAGTTTGCCAGCATGCTGGTTTACGCCACCGGCGGTAAAACGCTACGTCAGGTGTTGGGTAAAAGCGGCAATGTGCGGTTGCTTAATCGAATTGCTGGCACGCTGATGTTGGGGGTAGGCTTCTGGTTAGCACTGGGTTAACAAGGCAAGTAAATGGAGTACGGCTACCGCCCGTTATGCGGGCGGCAAGAAGATAACGCGTAACGTAACCAGAAACAGTGATGCGCCAGCGAGCAGTACCCACGGGCAGGGGGGCAAAGGCGACCGGTAGCGACGCTGCCAGCTAAGCCGTACCAACGCGCACACCACCAAGCCGAGAAGGGCGCCGCCAATTAAGTCACTTAACCAATGTACGCCTATCACTAAGCGGGATAGCGCCATTGGGGTGGCCAGAACAATGGCTAGCCAATACACCCAAAAGTGGCGCTTACGCGGCAGTCCAGCCACTAAAAAAGCAGCGGCCAGGCCAATCACCACCACCGATGTAGAGGTGTGGGCGCTAGGGTAGGCGAGTGACCCCGTTAGATGGTCTGGGGTGAAAGGCCGTTCACGACCAAAAATAGCTTTGCCCAAGGTATTTAGTAGGGCAATGCCACCCACCGCTGCGCCCCAGTGATAAAAGGCATCCCAGCGCTTGTGCACCAAAAACCACAGCCCCCAGGGGATGAGTAGCGCTGCAATACCGAGCTTATCGCCGATATCTGCCAGTATTAAACTTGAGGTAACCAACACATCGTTGCTTAGCCAGTTAAATAGCCGCTGAGCCTGAAGGTCTATGAGTAGGGGGCCGTCGTGCTGCATGACCAGCAGCGTCCAGGCGGACACGCTGGCGAGTGCCACGACGAACAGCAGAAGCGACGCTAGTGGAACTTCTCCGGCCCGGCTCATGGAGAGCCAGGGACGCCGCATGAAGGGGATGCGGCGAATGATGCGCGCAATGCCTAGATACGCCCAGCCGTGGCGCCCAACCTGCGCTCTGCCCCAGGAAAACACCACGGCTAGCACTACCACGCTTGCGGCCATCATAATCGCAGCGGCTTCTACGTCAGGTGGCAGGTCTAGGTGCTGTTGCCACGTTCGGCCTAATAAATAGCCTGGCAGCACATAAGCTGGCGCCCATAGCGCTGCTGATGAAACGTTGGCCCACAAAAACGTGCGGGCAGGCATGCGCATCATACCTGCAATTAGTGGGATAATAGGGCGTACCGGGCCTACAAAGCGGCCAATAAACACCGAATAGATCCCATAGCGTTCAAAAAAACGCGCGCCACGCCCTAGCCACTCTGGATGATGCACCAGTGGCCAGCGCTGGGTTACCTGCTCGCGGTGATGGTAGCCCAGCTTATAGCTAATGCCATCGCCTAGTACGGCGCCAATGAAGGCTGCGCCCACAAGCCAGGGGAGGCCAAGGGATTGGTGCCCGGCAACAGAGGCGGCCGCGGTAATTAACACTACCCCAGGGACCAGCAAACCAACGAGTGCGAGAGACTCAGCCAGCGCGATGAGTAAAACCAGCAGCAGCAACATGGTTGGCGACATCGAAAGCGCAAAGAGTGAATCAACTACAGACACAGAAAGCTCCAAATAAAAAAGGTTAGGCCTCAACCAATGCCTGGGCGCGCGCTTCCAGGCGCTTCACGTAACGTTCAAAACTTTCAGTTCGGCACGGTAAACACACGCTAATGCGGGTGTCTAAATGACCTGTTTCGACGAGCACGCAGCGTGATAATGCGCGCTGAAGCCGTTCACGTACTAATAAAGCACCGCTTTCACTCGTGTCTGGAAGCACTAGCCAAAAAGTGGCGTTGCCTGCTCGGCCCAGCAAATCATGGTCGCGGCAGCGGCTATTGACCTCGCTGCAGAGAGTACCTAGAAGCGCGAGTTGAGCACGCTGTCCAAACTGCTCTTCTGCCATATCTAGCTGGGGTAGATGAAGCACCAGCACGGCAAGGCGTTTGTTAAGCATTGCTGCGCGCTGATACTCATTGTGTAACCGCTCTTTTAAGGTGTCGATATGGTAAGCATTGCAGTCGCCGTCGTTGGGATCTGTTGCTCTTAATAGTGCCCCCCTGCGAGCATGTTCCCAGGGGGGGAGCGCTGATAGCAAAATAAGGGCGAGATAGCCCAGCGCAAAGGTAGATGAAATATCACTGGTGCCGGGTAGCAGCCACCAAAGGGGGGTACAGAGGATGTTTAAAAAAAGCGCGCCCCATAACGGCAGAAGCAAAAAAGAAGCGGCAACAGGCAACCCCAGCCAGATAAGCGGTGTAGAGGGTTGATAGTACATGGCGGCTAGAACCACCGCGTAGGTGCTTGCGAGTAAAATGGCCCGCGGGATAGCGGGTGTTAAGCCCTGGCTGTAGTGCATCAATAGGGCGGTTAGTAACAGTAAGGTGACAAATAAGGGGATTAATAACTCTCGGTAGTCACCCATCGCGTATAGCCACAATGTATAAGCGGCCATAACGACGACGCTGCCACTGTACGCCAGTGTCATTAACCACCTTGGTAGCTGATGCTCAGTCATGGCATGCTCCCAAACGTCTTGGCAGGAGAGGTATGCAGCATTTCCAGAGTGAGCGTTGAAAGCTCCACATCCATCAGCGGAGTGTGGTAATGAAGCACCTTTTCAGGCAGAGCATTGCAAATCAGCCCGCGGCGTTGGGCGCCCTCCTTTGGCGAGCGCGACAGTAGCAATATAACTAACGTCGTGCCATTTAAGCGATACACGTTTTCAAATGCGTAAGTTAACTCGCAGAGCTTTTGTGCCGATGCCCAAAGCTGGTGACGTTTAACGTGTATGACGACTACTTCAGCGTAAATCCCCTCTCGTTCAGAGCGGATCTGCTCCCGAGCTAAGTCGCGTAATAGCTGCTCGCCAGCCCATAAGTTGAGCCCCGGTATTAGCCGTAAGCGTTGCTGGATCGCTCCGTTTATATCAATCAGTTGGCGTGTTTTCGATACCGCCAATAGCCCTAAAGCCGTTAGTGTTGTCAGCAGTAATAGCCACTCTGGCTTGCTGAGAAAAGGGGCGATCATTATCCAGCTTAGTAGGGCGGCGCTGGCGTTAAAGGCGATTGCCACAGGTCTTTGCGGCAGCATGTAAACGGCTGCAAAAACCCATATCAGTATGCTGTGCCGCTCCGGGGCCGCGACAATTAAGCAAAGTAGCAGGCCGCCAGCCAGCATTTGCCAGGGCAAGCCTCTAGCCCGGCGATGGCTGAAATCCAGCAGCAGCGCGGTAATCAACAGCCATCCAACCGAGAGCCACAGCACCAGAGCGGCAGCAGGTGGGGCGGTGGGTGTCCAGAGTGCTAGCAGCACAGCGGCAGCCAATAAATTGGTTCTTAGTAGGCGTATTTTGTACTTGCTTTGCATGGTGGCTTACTATTCACCTTTAATAACGAAGGCTGATTCACGGCCGTGCCGTGGTGCTGTTTGATAATGTTGCCGTGTCGAGATGAGGCATCTAATACCCCAGTATAACGCCCAAATGGCGTAACATACTGTTAAGCATTCAGTACCATGGTCACCATAGCTTCTATATAGCTTTTACACATCACATTTACCTACAACCACCTCACACGCTACGCCACTAACCAGGGAGACGATATGAGCGGTTCTAACACGTTCCAGGATGAAGCCCAACGCCACTTGGCTGCTGGGGATGTGCCCGCTTATATGCAGGCGCTCGGGCAGGGTGCCCGTGCAGCGGCCGTTGAACTGCGCCGCGCGGATACGGGACTAAAAAATCGTGCACTTGAGGCGATGGCGGCCCGCTTGGCCGCTTCTAGAGCGATGATTTTAGAAGCTAATGCACTCGATATGCAGCGCGGTCAACAAAATGGTTTAGACAGTGCGCTACTGGATCGCTTAGCGCTCTCCGATAGCCGAGTAGATGCCATGATTGAAGGGTTGCGCCAGGTGGCTGGACTACCCGATCCGGTGGGCGAAATCGACGAGATGAACTACCGCCCAAGTGGTATTCAAGTGGGCAAAATGCGCGTGCCGCTGGGGGTTATCGGCATCATTTATGAGTCGCGCCCCAATGTCACCCTTGAAGCTGCAAGCCTTTGTTTAAAATCCGGTAATGCCTGCTTATTGCGCGGGGGGTCAGAAGCCAGCGCCTCAAACGCTGCCATTAGCAGCTGCATTCAGCAAGGCTTGGCTGATGTCGGCTTGCCCTCGGGTGCTGTCCAGGTAGTGGCAACCACTGATCGCGCTGCGGTAGGCACGATGATCAGCATGCCTGAGTATGTTGATGTGATTATTCCGCGAGGCGGCAAGTCATTAATTGAGCGTATTTCCCGCGAAGCGAAGGTGCCCGTCATCAAGCACCTTGATGGCGTTTGTCATGTGTATATCGATACAACGGCAGATCCAGCCAAAGTATTAGCCATTGCGGTTAACGCTAAAACCCACCGCTATGGAACCTGCAACACTATGGAGACTCTGTTGGTGGATGCGCCGATCGCCGATCTTGTGCTGCCAGAGTTGGCCCGTGCCTATGCACAGCATGACGTGGAGCTACGAGGCTGTAAGCGCACCCAGGCATTGTTGCCGCAGGCCGTTGAAGCAACAGAAGAAGACTGGCATGCAGAGTACTTGGCCCCCGTGTTGGCCATTAAGGTCGTTGATGGTATGGATGAAGCGATTGAGCACATAGAGAAGTACGGGTCACACCATACCGATGCCATTGTTACCCAGGATTACTCCCTTGCCCGCCGCTTTATGGCAGAAGTGGATTCCAGCTCGGTGATTGTTAATGCCTCCACCCGCTTTGCAGACGGCTTTGAGTACGGGCTCGGGGCAGAAATTGGCATATCCACCGACAAACTGCATGCCAGAGGTCCCGTCGGGCTACAGGGGCTGACAACACAGAAGTACATCGTGTTTGGAGATGGTCAGGTTCGGCAATGAGTCATGCGCTGTTAAAGGTAGGCATGCTGGGCGGAACCTTTGACCCGGTACATTTGGGCCATTTGCGCAGCGCGGTTGAGGTTCGTGAAGCGCTGGGGCTAGATCGGCTACACATGATTCCAGCGCCCAAGCCGCCCTTGCGAGACGCCCCGCAGGTCTCGCCCGACCAACGTTTTGAACTGCTCAAAATGGGTATAGCCGATACGCCGGGCATTATTGCTGATGGGCGTGAGCTGCGCCGGGAAGGCCCTTCCTACAGCGTTGATACGTTGGCAGAGTTGCGCAGTGAGTACGGTAGTGAGGTGCCGCTAACCATGATTATTGGCTTTGATGCGTTTTTACGGCTGACAAAATGGCACAAGGTGGACGAAATATTCACTTTAGCGCACCTTGTGGTAATAGCTCGGCCTGGCTATCAAACACCCTGGCCTCCAGCGCTGAAGGAACTGGTTGGTAATCGAGAAGTCGATAGTATACCGGCGCTCATGCAGCGCCCTTGTGGTTCAATGCTATCGCTCACACTTCCCTCAATGATGGCGATCTCTGCTACTTATGTAAGAGAGCGCCTAAAGGCAGGTGAGAGTGTGCGTTATCTGCTTCCGGAAGCAGTGGAAAGAAGCATTTTACAGCAGGGGCTTTATCAAACGTACGAATAGCGCTGGCAGTCATGAAAGAAGCCGTTACAATGGCCCGCTAAAAGACGGCTGATTGATATTAGCTTCGAAGCAGTGTTGATTGCCGTTTTTTTACCCGTTCTACTAATTAGTCTTACCTTCACAAGGGGTTGCCTTCAGGAGCCATGCACATCGATACACTTAAAAGCCTAGCGATTGACGCGCTAGAAGAGCTAAAAGCACGCGATATTACCCAGCTAGATGTTTCCAAGCTAACCGAAGTCACCGATTTAATGGTGATTGCTAGCGGAACCTCTACACGTCATGTCTCCGCGCTGGCGCAGAACGTGGTAGAAAAAGCCAAAGCCGCCGGTCTTAAGCCCCGTGGTGTAGAAGGTGGCGATAATGCTGATTGGGTGCTTGTTGATTTGGGTGACATCGTTGTCCATATCATGCTTCCCGATGCACGCGCACTGTACGACCTTGAACGTCTATGGGCAGACTTGCCCAACGATGCTGGCGGGATTGGTGAGTCATTGAAACGCATAGAAGAGCGGGTCACTATGTCATGAGAATACGGCTGTTAGCGGTGGGGACGAAGATGCCCGGATGGGTGGAAGAGGGCGTTGAAACCTACCGCAAACGGTTGCCAAGAGATTTTAATTTAGAAATTGAAGAGATCCCTCTGGGCCAACGGGGCAAAAATGCTGATATTGCCAAAGCCCGTGCTCAAGAAGCCCAGCGTATTCGTGACAAGCTGCGTGGTGATGAATATATCGTGGCATTAGAGGTCAAAGGCAAGACATGGAGTACCGAGCAGCTTGCCCAAGAAGCCGATGCTTGGCGCATGATGGGGCGTGATATTGTGCTTCTCGTTGGTGGCCCTGATGGTTTAGAACCTTCCCTTTCGGCGTTGGCTGATAAGGCTTGGTCGCTCTCTTCTCTCACGCTGCCGCACCCGCTAGTACGTATTATGCTTGCAGAGCAGTTATACCGTGCGTGGACCCTGTTAGTCGGTCATCCTTATCATCGCTAGGCGTGCTAAAACAGAGTCATTTCCATGGCTATTGTTGCGTCATTTGTTAGATTTGAGAGTCATCTTTTGCCATGCCACAGCGCCTTGATACGCTAAAAAACTCCGAGCAAGAGCTGCGTATTTTCCGTGTCAGGGCGCTGCTTGCCGTTTTGGTAGTTATTGTATTGACCAGCTTACTGACTGGTCGCCTCGCTTATTTGCAGATTACCCAGCATGACCTTTATAGCACTCGCTCAGAAAAAAACCGTGTGCGTGTTGAGCCGTTACCGCCCAACCGAGGGCTTATCTATGACCGTAACGGAACCCTACTTGCTGAAAATCGCCCCACCTACAACCTTACCCTAGTTCGTGAGCGTGTCGATAATTTGGATGACACGCTGGCGCTGCTGGTGGATCTTCTAGAGTTACCCGAAGAGGATATCGACGCTTTTAATGTTCGCTCACGTCAGCGCCAGCGTCCGTTCCAGCCTGCGCTATTGATGAGCGACTTAAGCGAAAACCAAATTGCCCGCCTTGCGGTAAATCGTCATCGATTGCCCGGTGTGGAAGTGGAAGCTCAGTTACTGCGCTACTATCCCGATGCCGAGGTGATGGCGCATGCCCTGGGGTATGTGGGGCGCATTAACGCTGAAGAGATGCAAACCCTGGATACCGGCCGTTATGCGGGCACGCACTTTATTGGCAAAACCGGCGTAGAACGGTTTTATGAAGACCAGTTACACGGCCAGGCAGGACTACGTAAAGTAGAGACTAATGCACGTGGTCGTGTGTTAAGAGAGCTAGGGCGAACCGACCCCGTTCCCGGAGAAAACCTGACCCTTACACTGGATAAATCGTTACAGATGTTGGCCTATGAGCTGATGGATGGCCGTCGTGGGTCCATTGTGGCGGTTATGCCGGATACTGGGGAGATTTTGGCGATGGTTTCAACGCCTGGCTTTGACAGTAACCAGTTTGTGACCGGTATCGATGTTGCCTCGTATAGGGCGCTCCAGGAGAATATCGATTTACCGCTATTTAATCGTGCTATCCGCGGGCACTATCCGCCCGGCTCCACCATTAAGCCGTTCCTTGCATTAGCGGGCTTAGTCGAGGGGGCAATTACCCCTGATAGCACAATCAACGATCCAGGGTTTTACCAATTACCCAATGATACTCGGCGCTACCGCAACTGGCTGCGTTGGGGCCATGGCCGGGTTGATATGGAGCGCTCGATAGCTGTTTCCAACAACACTTACTACTATTCGCTGGCGCACGACCTGGGTATCGACAAGCTACATGAGCAGATGAGCAACTTTGGCTTTGGCCAGCGGGTAGCCCACGATGTGCAAGGTGAAAGCACTGGACTGATGCCCTCTCGGGATTGGAAGCGTGGTCGTTTTAATCAGCCTTGGTATCCGGGTGAAACGCTCTCGGTGGGTATTGGTCAAGGGTATTGGCAGGTGACTCCCCTACAGCTAGCCAGCGCAACGGCTGCCTTAGCGAATCGAGGCCATTGGGTGAAGCCGCGCCTTGCGCTAGAAGTGGGTAATCAACCGGTTCCTCGTGACCTCCCTGATACCTTGCCGGATATTGAGCTTGATAATGAAGGCTGGTGGGGTCGCATCTTTAGCGGTATGGAAAAAGTACTTACCGGTAGTGAGGGCACCGCCCGTCGCACTGGGGTGGGGCTTGAGTATCGTATGGGGGGTAAGTCGGGGACTGCTCAGGTCTTTTCGCTGGGGCAGGATCAACGCTATAACGCAGAAGAGTTAGAAGAGCGCCTGCGAGATCACGCGCTTTTTATGGCCTTTGCGCCCCTTGAAAATCCACAAATTGCGGTATCTGTCATTGTTGAAAACGCTGGAGGGGGAAGTACCCATGCAGCGCATTTGGCTCGCGCGATGACCGATGCTTGGCTTCTAAAAGAGCGTGCGCCAGAGGTAGATGAAGTGCGTGATGCGTTAGAAGAAGACACTGTTGGCGTGGAGGGTAATTAATGGCGGCTTGGCATACACTCTCCCGCTCTTTTCGTAGCTACCCCGTGCGGCCTCCAAGTAGTGGTATTGCGCGACGTAAAAGCATCTGGGAGCGTATTCATCTCGACCCTTGGTTAATAGGCATGCTGCTGGTGCTTATGGTGGCGGGTCTGTTTGTTCTCTACAGTGCTTCTGGTCAGCGTATCGAAGCAGTCGTCGCCCAAGCCATTCGTTTTGGCGTTGCGCTGGTCGGCATGGTCATTATTGCGCAATTCTCTCCCTCTACTTTCCTGCGCTGGGCTCCTTTTGCTTATGGTGTTGGGCTTGTCATGCTCATTGCGGTAGAGCTCGTTGGAGATGTGGGGATGGGGGCTAAACGGTGGCTGGTCATTCCTGGTGTTCTTCGCTTTCAACCCTCTGAGATGATGAAGCTAGCCGTACCGTTGATGGTGGCGGCTTACCTGAACCGCTGCCCGTTGCCGCCCCGTCTTCGTGATATTGCGGTGTGTGGCTTAATCATTGGTGTGCCTGTTGTGCTGACGGCTATTCAGCCAGATTTAGGCACCTCGTTACTCATGACGAGTGCGGCAGTCATTGTAGTGCTGTTGGCAGGCCTTTCCTGGCGGCTTATCGGCTTTGTTGGAGCACTAGTGGCCGCAGGGTTGCCGCTGCTGTGGATGAATATGCATAACTATCAGCGCCAGCGGGTGCTGACGTTTCTAGACCCGGAAAGCGACCCCTTGGGCGCGGGTTGGAATATTATCCAATCTACCACGGCAATTGGCAGTGGTGGTTTGTGGGGCAAAGGCTGGTTGGATGGTACTCAATCCCAGCTTGAGTTTCTCCCTGAACGCCATACGGATTTCATTATTGCTGTATTGGGCGAAGAGTTTGGTCTTGTCGGAATGTTATTGCTACTGGCGCTTTATGTCATGATTGTGGGGCGCGGGATGTGGTTAGCCACGTCTTCCCAGGATACTTTCGGGCGGCTGGTGGCGGGCAGTATTATTCTGACGTTTTTCATTTATGTTTTTGTTAATGTCGGTATGGTCAGCGGCATTCTGCCGGTGGTTGGTGTGCCGCTACCTTTAGTGAGTTACGGCGGCACCTCAAGCGTGACCTTATTGGCGGGGTTCGGTATTCTCATGTCGATTCATGCGCATCGTCGTTTGTTACCGCGCTGATGGTCTAAGCGATATGGTTTTCACAGGAGTGGTGAGTTAATGAACAGGGCCCGAAAAAACGCAGGTAGTTATTTGATGGCTGTCGTAATGGCATGCTCAATTCCTGCCGTATGGGCTGAGGAGCAGGCGCATTTTGACCCGCAGCACCATGAGCGTACCCAGCAATTGGTCGATGAACTGGTAGCCGAAGGGTTGCCAGAAGCTTGGCTGATCGAAACATTTAACCAAGCCAATTATAGCCAGGGCGTGCTGGATGCTATGGAGGGTGCGGCTGAGCGCCGCTTAAGCTGGCATGAGTATCGGGAAATATTCATGACCGATCAGCGAATCGAAGAAGGCGCTGCTTTTATCCAGGAACATGCGGATACGCTCGCCCGTGCTGAAGAGATATATGGGGTTCCCCGTGAGGTTGTTACCGCTATTATTGGCGTGGAAACCTACTATGGGCGCCATAAAGGTCGCCACCGGGTACTCGATTCGCTGGCAACGTTGGCATTTCATCACCCGGTGCGTGGCGATTTTTTCCGCGGTGAGCTGGCTGCATTCTTACAGATTGCTCATGAGCAGGGTGTTGAACCCACAGCGCTATATGGCTCCTATGCGGGAGCCATGGGCTATCCGCAATTTATCCCTACTAGTTACCAAGCCTATGCCGTTGATTTCGACGACGACGGTATTCGTGACCTATGGGAAAATCCTGTCGATGCGATTGGCAGCGTGGCCAATTATTTCGCGGTGCATGGTTGGCAACGTGACGGCACTATTTATCACGAAGCGAGTGGGCCCACGTCACCGCCAGAGACACTAAGCTTTAATCAAACGCGTTCGCCCGCAGTTACCGTGGCGGATGTAGTAGAAGCAGGGATTGAGCCTGAGGTGGCGCTCGAACCAACGCTTCCCGCCGTACCCTTGATGCTGGAGTTCGCCGACGGCAGTATCCGCTACCGGTTGGGTGAGTACAATTTCTATGTCATTACCCGATACAACCATAGCCATCTCTATGCAATGGCGGTGGCAGAGTTATCTGAAGCCATTGGGCGGCAGGTAGAGGACCAAGGATGAAAACAGTGTTGACAGATGTCCGGGGCGTGGCTGGTGCTGTCACTATCGTGGCCCTAATGAGTGGCTGCGCTAGTCAAGAAACCCAGCGAACCAGTGGTGATACGGATCGGCCTTCGAGTGCTTCCACATCGAGTAGCACTGTTGCAACGAGCGGTTCCAGCGGTGCTGGTACTAGCGGTGGTCGCTACGCGATGTCAGGTGATGCTTATCCGCTTGAGCCACCGGATGTAAGCAAAGTGCCGGATGCCGAGCCGCGCATTGAACCTTTATCGCGCGCGGGAAATCGCCCTACCTATGAGGTGTGGGGTGAAACCTACCGTGTATTGCCTGATTCTAAAGGGTATGCGCGGCAGGGCACGGCCTCCTGGTACGGCGAAAAATTTCATGGTTACGCCACGTCTAACGGTGAAATTTACGACATGTATAAAATGACGGCTGCCCACCGTTCTTTGCCGTTGCCAACCTTTGCCCGCGTTACCAGTTTAGATAATGGTGAGTCAGTGATTGTGCGGGTGAATGATCGTGGGCCTTTCCATAGTGACCGTGAAATTGATCTTTCTTACGCGGCGGCGGCACGTTTAGGGTTTTTAGAAAATGGAACAGGACCGGTTCGCGTCGAAGCGCTTGACCCAGCGCAATGGCTTGCGGAGCGGGGCAGAGGTGGCAGTGCATCAGAACCAAAACCGACAACCGCTCAATCTGCTACCGCTTCAGGTGCTTTAGCATCTACAGCAGCAGCGCCCCAGCAACAAGCTGCCTCTCAAGCACAAGCGGCTAGTGGTCAAGAAGCGGGTGCTGCGGTGTATCTGCAAATTGCCGCGCTGGGAACTGCCGAAGGTGCCGAGCAGCTGCAGCGGCGTCTGCAGGGTGAGCTTGCACATTCAGTACGCGTAATGAGTGATGCAGACGTTCACCGTGTGCAGGTCGGGCCAGTAATGCCTGCCCAAGAGACACAAGCCCGAGAGGCATTGCGCCACGCAGGTTTCCCGCAAGTGTTTGTCGTGAGATAAGTCGCCCTTTTATTTATCCTTAATGGCGTGTCTCATCACGTCCATTCTCTATGTAAGTGAGAAGTTAGTAATGAATATAGTAATGTCGTTTCGTCGTTCAGCCCAGCTCTGCTTGTTTGCAGCAATGACGGTGGTAGCGTTACCTGCCTCGGCCCAGCCCGTTCCTCAGCCGCAGACAATTATTCCAGCTGCGCCACAGCTTGCGGCAAGCTCGTGGATACTGATGGATGCTCATAGCGGGCGTGTGCTTGCTGAGCATAACTCTGATGAGCGTTTGCCCCCGGCGAGTCTCACTAAGCTGATGACGGCTTACCTAGTCGAGCGTGAGTTGGATCGCGGCACCATTAGCCTCACCGATATGGTTAACATCAGCGAAAGGGCATGGCGCACCGGCGGCTCCAAAATGTTTATTGAAGTGGGCGATCGTGTCTCAGTCGATGATCTGTTGCATGGCATAGTTATTGTTTCAGGCAACGATGCCAGTGTCGCTATTGCCGAGCACTTGGCTGGGGGGGAAGCACCCTTTGCGGATTTAATGAACCAGCATGCCACGCGTTTAGGCATGAATAATACAAACTTTCAAAATGCCACCGGGCTGCCGGGTGACAATCACTACTCAACCGCTCGTGATATGGCGCTGCTTTCTCAATACATCATCAATGATTACCCTGAGCACTATGCGATTTACTCCCAGCGCACTTTCTCCTTTAGCGGCATCGACCAACCTAATCGCAACCGGCTGCTTTGGCGCGACCCCACGGTTGATGGCTTGAAAACCGGCTGGACAACTGAGGCTGGTTACGGCTTGGTAGCCTCAGCCAAGCGTGATGATATGCGTCTAATATCTGTTGTGATGGGTACAAGTTCTGAGGAGGCGCGCGCTCAAGAGACGCAGAAACTGCTCAGCTACGGCTTTCGCTTCTATGAAACCATGAAGCTCTATGAACGAGGCGCTGTTCTTGCGACGCCGCGGGTGTGGGGTGGCGAAATGAACGAACTACGGGTTGGAGTTAACGAAGAAGTATTCATGACGCTACCGCGCAATCGCAATGAAGAGCTTCGCGCGCGCCTTAATCTTAAGCAAGACCTGCAAGCGCCCGTTGCTGTAGGCGATGAAGTAGGTACCTTAGAAGTGTATCTTGGCGAGGATATGGTTGGTGAGCGTCAACTGGTTGCCCTTGAAAATGTTGAAGAGGGTGGGTTGTTTAAGCGATTGTTTGATCAGGTAAGGCGCTTTTTCAGCGGCTTGGTCAGCAACTTCACCGGCTAATGCCGTACGCTTTTCACTCGTTAACGGTACTTTCACTAGAGGGCTAGGGGCGCGGCTTATGGGCTTGGCTCCTAGTGACTCGTTCTCTTATTTGGTAATTGAAGGCAGCTTATGAAAAAGGATGCAAAAAAAGGGCTTCGCGACTTGCGGCAGCCTGCCGCGCCCCCAACTCCTAAAATTACCTTTCCTTGTGATTACTCGCTGAAAGTGGTGGGCGACGCTGCTGAAGACTTTGCAGCCTGTGTGTGCCAAGTAATCCATAGGCACGCGCCTGGTTTTGATGAAAGTCTCATTCAGGTGGTGGATAGTCGCAACGGTCGTTTTCAGTCGGTGCGCATTGTGATTAAGGCAACGGGCGAACAACAGCTTAGTCAGTTGTTTGACGCTTTAAAAGCCACTGGCCGCGTGCACATGGTGGTATAGCAATGAACGCCCCCATTGAGCTTCACCTTCTTGGCCGCAGCGCGTACTTGCCCGTGTGGGAATCAATGCGTGCGCTGACTGATACGCGAGGCGAAGCAACTCCCGATCAGTTTTGGCTCGTCGAGCATGACCCTGTTTTTACCCAAGGGCAGGCAGGTAAACCTGAGCATTTATTAATGCCGGGTGATATTCCTGTGGTGCAAACTGACCGTGGCGGCCAGGTCACTTACCACGGCCCTGGTCAGGTAGTGCTCTATCCGCTGTTAGATATTCGACGAAACAAGATTGGTGTGCGTGATTTGGTTACCGCCCTTGAAAATGCAGTGATTCACGTACTCAGCACGTATGGGGTTAGTGCTCGCGCCAGGCCAGATGCACCGGGCGTATATGTGGATACTGCGCAAGGAGAGGCAAAAATCGCCTCGCTAGGGTTACGTATTAGGCGGGGGGCAAGCTATCACGGTGTGGCGCTCAATGTAGATGCGGATTTATCACCGTTTGCGCGTATCAATCCCTGCGGGTATGCCGGCATGCCGGTAACCCGTTTAGCCGATCTGGTCGCAATCAAGCCTGATCATCAAGTAGTGGGGGAGCAGCTAGCGTTTGCGTTAGCCGCAGAGCTAAAGCGTGAGCTAGTAACCTTCGCATAACTGTAGTGCCAAAAAATACCGACGGTATGTATTTAGGGGTTTGCCGCTGTAAATTTGCCGCTGTAAATAGGAGAGGGTACCTCTACGCATACCCTCAGCATATGCATTTACAGCGGCATAGGCGTGTTACCCTACGTTCAAAGCAGGAATACGGCTGGTATCCGTTTCTTGGCCTGGCACGGCTGCAGGTGACGCAAGACCAAGATTGTTTTTCTCAAACACGCGGTCAGCACGATAGCTAGAGCGCACCAAGGGCCCTGAGGGGACTTCCATAAAGCCTTTTTCTAGCCCCTGCACGCGGTAGCGGTCGAACTCTTCTGGGGTTACCCAGCGCTCTACAGCAAGGTGGTTTTTGGTTGGGCGCAGGTATTGGCCAAGAGTTACGATATCAACGCCAATCTCACGTAGGTCGTCGAAAGTCTGTAAGATCTCTTCGTCAGTTTCGCCGAGTCCTAACATTAAGCTGGTTTTAGTGATGACATCGGGACGATACTTCTTGGCATGCGCCAAAGCGTCGAGTGTTTTGCGATAGCCAGCGCGTGGGTCCCGTACCTTTTGGGTTAAGCGTTCTACCGTTTCAACATTCTGAGCAAACACCTCCAGCCCGGAATCCACTACCCGTTCAATAGCGTCTTTTTGACCATCAAAATCGGGGGTTAGCGCTTCAACAACAACCTCTGGCGTACGCGCCTTAATAGCGCGAATACAGTTGGCATAATGTGTCGCGCCACCGTCGTCTAAATCGTCGCGATCGACGGAGGTAAGCACGATATAGCGAAGCCCCATTAGTTCAACAGACTTGGCTGTGTTTTCAGGCTCTTCGGTGTCCAGCCAACCTTTAGGGTTGCCAGTATCTACTGCACAAAAACGGCATGCGCGGGTACATACGGAGCCCATCAGCATAATAGTCGCGGTACCGTTGCTCCAGCATTCACCCATATTGGGGCAATGCGATTCGGCGCACACGGTGCTAAGGCGGTGAGTAGCGACATTTTTCTTAACCGCTTCAAACCGTTCACCACCAGGAATCTGAGCGCGTAACCACTTAGGCTTTCGCTCAAGAGAAGGGGCATCCGCCTGCGCTTTGCGCTGCTTCATGCCGTCTTTGATCACCGTCATGCCGTGTTCATTGCGGAATTTTTCACCGCTGGGCACACGTTGTGAGGGGTTATTGCTCATAGAAAAGAGCCTCTCGACTGTGCGGCAGGCCAGCATCACTCCGCGTTAAAACTGACCAAGCCCTGAGTACGCTAAATCATACGTAGGTAGTAGGGTAATGTAACATATCTCATAGAGAACAAGACACTCTGAGTACGTTGCGTGGGCTGCCTAAACAGGCAGCATAGGCAGACAAGAAACACCGTGACTGGGTAATGGGCTGGAGGGCGTTTGAAAGTAGCGCCGATACTCGTCTAGATGCTCCCGGGTAAAGCGTAAAAAAAGCTCCGCAACCGGCGTGGGAAAATGGTCACGTCGGTGAACGGCGCACCAAGAGCGGCGGATAGGAAAGTTGGGTAATGTCAGCGATGCAAGTAGCCCCTGCTCAAGCTCTAGTTGTACTGCTAAGCGAGGGAGTACCGCAATGCCCAAGTGCGCCATGACGCCCTGCTTGATCGCCTCGTTGGTTCCTAATTCAATGCGATGAGGAAGGCCCACTTCTTGGTTGGCTGCCAGCTGTTCAAAGGCATTGCGCACTCCTGAGCCGGGTTCGCGCATTAAGAGGTAATGGCGGGCAAAATCAGCTAGAGAGGGCGCAGGGGCGTTTAGTAGCGGGTGTTGAGGCCATACGACGGCGATTAATTCGTTATCTAAAATAGGCATAACGACCAAGCCGTCGTCGTCCGGCACCATTGCCATAATCACTACGTCGTCTTTCTGCTGCGCTAGTCTTTCAAGCGCTTGGCTGCGATTGCACACTTTCAAGCGTATTCGAACGTCTGGATAGCGCGCACGAAAACGAGCAAGCAGGTAAGGCACTACATATTGGGCGGATGAAACGGCCGCGATATTAAGTTCGCCGCTAATTTTGCCGTTAATGTCCGAGAGGTTCATCTGAAGCCGAGAAAGTTGACCAATGATCTCTCGGGTAGAGAGCGCCAACGTGTCTGCTGCGGGCAGTACATGGAGAGTTTTGCCCGCATATTTAAATAGCGGTTGGCCTACGGCTTGCTCAAGCTGGCGGATTTGGGCGCTGACAGCGGGTTGGGTAAGCCCGAGCTGTTCTGCCGCGCGGGAATAAGAGCGCTGGCGATGCACTTCCTGAAATACTTGAAGTTGACGAAAGGTCAGGCGGTTTAGCAGCGTAGGGGACGACATAAAACAACCTCTCGGTAATACCCTCCAGCGATAGTGAACGCTGTAACTATAAGTTGCTCTGTAGCTCTATTATTGTGCACTGGTAGTAATGTGCTGTAGCCGTAAATGGCGCAGTAGGAAGTGCTTATAAAGGCATTTCTTCATGAAAGACAGCGTTTTAAAGCTTGCGCTAATTAGACGATGCTACCACTGAAGTAGTCAGCCGTCTTCAGCGCTATGTCGTAAGAATTGATCAAGGGAAGCATCGACGTCACGCGAAGAGTAGCCTAAACTATATTGCATTGCAGCATCATTGCTTCGGGATTGATGCCCCGCATCACTCCAACGGGAGGATCTATGAACTTTCTCGCTAACCCTTTACTACCTGACCAAGGGCTCAGTAGTGCTTGGTCAGGCATTGCCAATGATTTAACAGCGCTACCCGGCGGGGAAGCCCTTGCCAGCGTTATCGACCCTTTTGGGTTCGGGCGTTCTGCCATGTCGTACTGGCGTGATAGCTTAGAACGTAACATTCTCTATTGGGATGCGATGCGCGAACGCGGCAACCAATACCTTGAACATATGGAGCAGACCAAGCCCAATGTGCTGGGTTTTGAAACCGAAGTATTGCTCGATGGGCGCACGCTGCCCCATCCGACGAACTACGAACTGCTGAGAGTTCTTCCCCCCGCCAATACAGACATTGATCCCAAGAAGCGGCCCTTTGTGGTGGTTGACCCCCGTGCAGGGCACGGCCCTGGCATTGGCGGCTTTAAACCCGATAGCGAGCTGGGGGTAGCCTTAAAGGCTGGCCATCCTTGTTATTTCATTGGTTTTTTACCGTTCCCTGAGCCGGGTCAAACCGTCGAAGACGTGGTTGAAGCAGAAGTGGCCTTTTTGCGCCATGTTATCGCGTTACATCCTGATACGTTTGAAAAGCCGATGGTGGTCGGCAACTGCCAGGCAGGGTGGCAAATTATGATGGCTGCCGCGTTAGAACCCGACGTCTTTGGCCCCATCTTAATAGCGGGTGCTCCGCTCTCTTATTGGGCGGGCGAGCATGGCAAAGCACCCATGCGCTATACCGGCGGCATGACAGGGGGGAGCTGGATTACCGAGTTAACCAGCGATTTAGGTAACGGTCTGTTTGATGGCGCTTGGTTGGTGCAAAACTTTGAGCGTCTCAATCCGGCTAATACATACTGGAAAAAACAGTTTCATCTCTACTCAAACATCGATACTGAAAAAGAGCGGTATCTAGAATTTGAACGCTGGTGGGGCGGCCACGTGGTTTTGGGTGGTGAAGAAATCCAGTACATCGTTGATAACCTCTTTGTCGGAAACCGCCTTTCCACCGCGCAGTTAGTCACCCGGGATGGGCGCCGTATTGACTTGCGCAATGTCCGCTCACCGGTTGTGGTGTTTTGCTCACGGGGCGATGATATTACGCCGCCGCCTCAAGCGCTTGGCTGGATTCGGGATCTATACGAAGGCGAAGAAGACATCATTGCCAACGAGCAGACCATTGTGTACTGCCTGCACGATACGACGGGGCACCTTGGGATCTTTGTTTCCGGCAGTGTGTCACGTAAGGAGCATTCAGAGTTTACGGCGAACATGGACTATATCGATGTAATGCCCCCGGGGCTTTACGAAACGACGGTATCCCATGCTAGTGAGCGCGATGATGCCGAGCTGATCGAGCGAGATTATCTGCTAGAGTTTACCGCGCGTAACTTTGAAGAGTTAGACCGCGATGTGATGCATAA
The DNA here is from genome assembly GCF_000236625.2 of Halomonas sp. GFAJ-1. NCBI lineage: Bacteria > Pseudomonadati > Pseudomonadota > Gammaproteobacteria > Oceanospirillales > Halomonadaceae > Halomonas > Halomonas sp. GFAJ-1. The sequence goes on along the minus strand of NZ_AHBC01000008.1, from coordinate 131,034 downwards.
GCCCGAAGATGATCGGCGTTTCGCGACCGTTGCGCGTATTTCTGAGATAAATCTCGGTTTTTATCGTCTCTTTATGCAGCCTTGGTTGCGTGCGGTGATGACGCCGGAAGCGGCGCGCTGGACGCGCCGTATGCACCCCATTCGCCTAGGTTATAAGTTGCTTTCTGACCGCAACCCATTAACGGTGCCGCTACCGGTGATGGCAGAAACCGTACGCCGCAATCGTCAGGAGATAGGCCAGGATAATTTCTTCAAAGCACTGGAATCGATGGCGTCTGACCAAATTACTGCGGGGCTTAATGCTTGGCGCGACCTGCGCGACAGCTCTACTGAGCGCATGTTTATGGACATCTATGGACAGCCTCTCTTGCAGGCGGCGGTTGGTTTGCATGGGGATGCTCATGTGCATCGCCGTCGTCCTGGTGCTGAGCCAGAGCACCGTCGCTTTATTGAGAACCGCAAAAATGAGCTGCGCGAAAAGTTCTCCCATGGCGGTACTCATGAGGCTGCTATGCGCTCGATCATTTACGTGCTGGGAGGTGCAACGGCGACTGATGAACGTAACTTTAAACGACTACGCGCTTCTCGCGCCGAGCTTGAGCCGACAGCCTCGCTAAGCGATTTCAAGCACTTGGTGCGTGAACAGTTCTTTTTGCTGAAAATGGATCGGGAACAGGCACTCAATACGCTACCTGACCTACTAAAAGGGCAGAGTAATGAGGAAATTGATAGCCAAGTAGAGCACCTAGAGCATGTTTTAGCAGCCAGTGGGGAGCTGTCTGAGCACGCCACTGAGCGCTTTAGTCAGGTAAAGGCTCTGTTTGATAAGGCGCGTCCGGCTAAGCCTAAATCTGCCGTGGCTAAACAGGCGGCTACGCCTGCGGCGATTGAGAAAGCACCTCAGAAAGCTGCCCCTGAGAACGCAGCCTCTGAAAACGCAGCTAAAGCAGAGGTAAAACCAGCTAGCCATAGCGCTAAAGAAACCTCTGAAACGGCTGGTAAAGCCGCGAGTGAAAGTCCCGCTGCCACTCCTGCAAAGGCTGCAGCGACTACGACGGCTGATAAAAAGCAGGCGGCGACGCCTAGTGATAATGCCGAGGGAGAAAAGCCAAAACCTGCCGCAGTGGCGCGACGCAAAACACCGCGTAAGCGTTAAACAAAGGCTTGGTAACGTATACGCCCCTGCTAAAAAGCAGGGGCGTTTTATTTGTTTGCGCTTATTTTGGGTTGCCGTCCTTGTGACGGCAGTCTAGTGTCTAGCTACTTTGTGATAAAAACTTATGGGGCCTCAGCATGGTTCTGGTCACATTCAGTGTGGCGCCCTTCGTCGTGGTTGCCACTGGCGCTTAAGTAAGTGCTGGGGTAGGGTAGGCGCATTTTTCACGCAGTCGCTAATGTTAATTGATGCGGCGCCGTATTCAGAGCATGGGCTAGGTAGCCTAAGCAATAGGAAAGTGGAGCACTATGGGTAAGTCACTGGTCATCGTCGAATCGCCAGCGAAAGCGAAGACGATAAATAAGTACCTCGGCAACGATTTCATCGTCAAGTCGAGCGTGGGTCATATACGTGACCTACCGACCAGCGGCTCAGGTAAGGCAGCCTCCGATCCCAAGGAGCGCGCTCGCCAGGCCGCGGCAACGCGTAAGATGTCCGTGGAAGAGAAGGCAGAGTATAAGAAGCGCAAGGCCCAGGACCAACTTATACGGCGTATGGGTATCGATCCTGGTAATGGATGGGAAGCCCACTACGAAGTGTTACCCGGTAAAGAGAAAGTGGTTGCCGAGCTAAAAAAATTAGCCGAAAAGGCTGATGCTGTTTATCTCGCAACGGATTTGGACCGCGAAGGTGAAGCCATTGCCTGGCACCTGCGCGAGACCATCGGTGGTGATGAAAGCCGTTACAAGCGCGTTGTATTTAACGAGATTACCAAGAACGCTATCCAGGATGCGTTTAAGGCACCTGGGGTGCTCAATATTCCACGGGTTGAGGCTCAGCAGGCGCGCCGCTTCCTAGATCGCGTCGTAGGTTTCATGCTCTCTCCGTTGCTGTGGGCCAAAATTGCCCGTGGCCTTTCGGCCGGTCGCGTACAATCAGTCGCCGTTCGCCTGATCGTGGAGCGTGAGCGTGAAATTCGTGCCTTCATTCCTGAAGAGTTTTGGGATGTGCATGCCGATCTGGTTTCGCCGGACGGTGAGCTGGTGCGGTTTGTGTTGGCGCGTCAGGATGGCAAGGCATTTCGACCAACCTCGCAGAAAGACACCCTTGATCGCATTGAGAAACTGCGCAAGGCGAAGCTTGCCATCACCTCCCGTGAAGATAAGCCCACGAGCTCCAAGCCCACGGCGCCGTTCATCACTTCGACGCTTCAGCAAGCCGCTAGTGGTCGGTTAGGGTTTTCAGTTAAAAAGACCATGACCATGGCTCAGCGCCTTTACGAGGCGGGCTACATCACCTATATGCGTACGGACTCCACAAATCTCTCCAAAGATGCGGTGGAGGGGGTGCGGGCTTTTATTGGCGATGAGTACGGTGAGCGCTACTTGCCGGAAGCACCTAACCGTTACAGTAGTAAAGAGAGCGCCCAAGAGGCCCACGAGGCGATCCGGCCTTCTAGCGTTGAGCGTAAAGCGTCTGACTTAGCGGGAATGGAACGCGACGCTGAACGTCTTTACGAACTTATTTGGCGCCAGTTTGTGGCGTGTCAAATGACCCCGGCTGAATACCTATCTAGCACGCTAAGTGTTGAAGTAGAAGGTTACGATCTGCGTGCCAAAGGGCGTGTGCTTAAGTTTGATGGCTATACCCGAGTTATGAAGCCCAGTGGTAAAAACGAAGATCAAAGCCTGCCAGATTTGCCCAAAGGCACGCCCATGGGCCTTGAAAAGCTTGACCCTCAGCAGCATTTTACTAAGCCTGCCCCGCGTTATACGGAAGCAAGTTTGGTAAAAGAGTTGGAGAAACAGGGGATTGGCCGGCCTTCTACCTATGCATCTATTATTTCCACGATTCAGGATCGTGGTTATGTGAAGCTAGAAAATCGTCGTTTTTATGCTGAAAAACTGGGCGATATCGTTACCGAGCGTTTGAAAGAGTCCTTCCCTGACTTGATGGATTACTCTTTTACGGCGCGTATGGAAGATAGCCTAGATGAGGTGGCTGAAGGTGAGCGTAACTGGCAAGCGTTGCTAGATGCTTTTTACGAAGAGTTTCGTGGAGAGTTAAGCAAAGCTGAAAGCGAAGATGGTATGCGCCCCAACCAGCCGGTGCCTACAGATATCGACTGCCCGAGCTGTGGTCGTAAAATGCAGATCCGCACGGCATCAACCGGGGTGTTCCTTGGCTGTAGTGGCTACAACTTGCCTCCTAAAGAGCGCTGTAAAACGACTATTGATCTGATTCCGGGCGAAGAGGCAGTTGCCGAAGATGCCGGTGAAGAAGCAGAAACCAATGCCCTGCGTGCCAAACATCGTTGCGAGAAGTGTGGCACGGCAATGGATAACTACCTAATTGATGAAACCCGTAAACTGCATATTTGTGGTAACAGTCCCGATTGCGATGGGTACGATATTGAGACAGGTAAGTTCAAGATAAAAGGGTATGACGGGCCCATCATTGAGTGCGATAAATGCGGCTCGGAAATGCAGCTGAAGTCTGGGCGTTTTGGTAAGTACTTCGGCTGTACAAATAGCGAGTGTAAAAATACACGTAAGTTATTGAAAAGTGGTGAAGTGGCGCCGCCTAAGATGGATCCAATTCCAATGCCAGAGCTGGCCTGTCAAAAAGTGGATGACCACTACGTACTGCGTGACGGCGCCAGTGGCTTATTCCTTGCGGCTAGCAAGTTTCCTAAAAACCGGGAAACGCGCCCGCCCTTGGTGGAGGAGTTAAAGTCCCACGCCGAGGAACTGCCGGAGAAGTACCACTTTATTCTCAAGGCGCCTAGTAAAGATCCAGACGGACGCCCAGCGCAAATTCGTTTCTCGCGTAAAAATAAAGAGCAGTTTGTGATGACTGACGAGGAAGGAAAGGCGACTGGCTGGAAAGCGACCTATGAAGCCGGTAAATGGCATGTGGAGGACAAGCGTAAGTGAGCCCTCGGTCTCGTACGAATCAACTGCTTTATCAAGCAGAGCTGCTAGTGGGTTTGCCCGCCGGGGATGATGAGCATGCCCCCGTTCGGCAAATGGCGATTGAAGAGAGCGCCTTGGCGCTCTTTGAGCTGGCGCTTAATGCCATGCTCAGAGAGGTTTGCGAGCATGCGCGGCTGGAGACCCATGCTTGGCAGCAGCTGCTCGCCAGTGACGGCCCAGCCATTGCTGAGCTTCAGCGCCTGCGTGACCTTATCAGCCAGCCGGATAGCTGGCTATGTTGGTTAACGGTTCAACTTGAACGGCTGCATAGCAGTGAAGGGGCTGCCAAGCGGCGTGTAGATAACCCTTCAATGATTGCCGTCGCCAGTCAGGCCTCTTTCTCAGAGCAGTTACTCACCCATATAGCCGCAGCGAAACAGGAAATAGCGGCGCTACGTGAAACCAGCCAAGAGTGGTAGAGAGTAGTCGAGGGAATAAGAGAGTAGTAGAGAGTAGTGCAGAGAATGAGAGAGTGGCGAAACTATTACAAACCACTAAACTCTAAGCAGTACGTTAAAAATCAATAAGTTCAATTCACCGATGATGAGATGACGCGGGAGGATGACACGGATGCGCTACAACCAGGTCAAGGATTTAATCGAGTGGGCGGCAGGCTACCATGCGCGCATGGCGCGCCAGTACACAGAGGCTGCTGAGCAGGCTGATAATCAGCGTCTGGCGATGGCGTTAACCTATCTCGCCTCTAGTGAGTTAAAAATGAAGACCGGGCTGGAAGCACTTTTTAATGACGGCAGCGACCAGCGTGAAGTGCTAGAACTCTGGTTTGACGAGTCCGGTGACTTCCCTCAGCCCCCCTTGTTAGAGGCACTTGCTGAACGCTCGGTAGCAGGCTCAATTGATGAAATAATGGCAACGGCAGAAGAGTCTCATCGCAGTTTGCAGGCTCTTTACGAGCATCGTGCGTCACGGTCAAAAATTGAGCCTGAAGAAGAGTTTTTTACAGCGTTAGCCGAAGGGCACAATGCTGAAGCTCGCAAGCTAGTAACTAGCATGCATGAGTTTGAAGATATCTAACAAGCGTTAAAAATGAGTTAAATTGGCTTGTTACCACAGAAAAAAATGGTTTTTGTGCGGCGAAATCGCTGACAGTGGTAGCGTTAATAAGGTATAAAAGCCCTCATAAATGCCTTATTTGGCCTGCCAAGCTGGCCCAAAGTGAGAGCCACAACGATGCCTTTAAACCGCCGCCGATTTTTGGCGCTAGCACTAAGCTGGCCAGTAGTCGCCAACGCAACCACTGTTAGCCCTGTGAGTGATTATCAGCCGACTGATCTGGTTGAGACGCTGCTTTCACGAGCCCATATTCCTCGCCACAGCAATGAGCTGTGGCTGCTGATTGACGATAAAGAGGCCTCGTTGAGCGTGTTTCGTGGCAATACGTTAATCGATCGTATTGCGCCAATTTCATTGGGTCGAGCAGGCGCAAAAACTCAGCGTGTGCGCGGCGATAACGTCACGCCGCTGGGTGAGTTCCGTATCAACCGTTTTAATTATCAAAGCCAGTGGCATATTTTCATAGGTATCGATTATCCTACGCCACCGCATGCTCGGATGGCACTTGAGAAAGGCATTTATTCTCAAGCTGATTATGAAGCTTATTTCGATTACTATCGGCGCCACGGATATCCGCCGCAAACCACCGCATTAGGTGGTGCTATTGGTATTCATGGTATTGGCGGAGGGGATCCGGATATTCATGGTCGCTACCACTGGACCCAAGGGTGCGTGGCAGTTACTAATGAAGAGATCGAGCGAGTGGCAGGGTTGGTAAGTGTTGGCACTCGCGTGGTGATCCGCTAGGCTTATGTCGTTGAAGGAAGTTCGAGGTTTTAAGCAAGTGGCTATAGACATCCGTTGTTGTCTATTATAAAACAGCGTTTGACTTGTGTGCCGAGTAGATTATTCTCGGTGCTAGTCGCTGTAAAGAACCTGCACCGCAGGTAGACAAATTTAAGCTAACACTTTAGTCTTATTTTTTGTCATACCTTTAATGTTGTACCCAAGGAAGACTCAAGGAGAACACTATGACTCTGAAAACTGCTCTTAAGATGACTGCCGCTGCCGCTTCTCTGGCAATCCTGGCTGGTTGTGCTTCTACCAGCGCACTGGAAGAAGTTCGCATGACTGCTGAATCTGCACAAGCTGATGCTGCAGAAGCACGCAGCATGGCTTCACAAGCTCTGAACACTGCTAACCAAGCTCAGCGCGACGCGCAAGCTGCTCTGCAGATGACTGAGCAAAACCGTGAAGAAATGAACCGCATGTTCCAGCGCTCCATGCAGAAGTAATTCTGCTTGGACTACTGAGCATCACTTTTGCTCAGTAGTTGCTGTAGATGTGAAAAAACCCCGCTTCGGCGGGGTTTTTTTATGTTCGTAATGCTATAGCCCTAGGCTTCGTCGCTAATGCGAACAGTCGTGCTCACTTCAACTTCCACTTCTTCAAGCAAGCCTTCTAGCTTAAGTGGTGTTTGCTCGGGTTCCTCTTCTGGCGCTTGCGGGCCGTAAAGCGCTATAAAGCGGCCATCCGGGTTTTCGATCGCATGTTTCACTTGCTCTTCGCTAACATCAACTTGATCTTGAACCAAGTCGTTGAGTCGCGCTAAAGCGTCCTGCAGCGGCTCAGAGTCATCAATATTCTCTTCAAGCTGCGGGAAGGTTTGCACGAATAACGTGCCGTCGTCCGCCCAGCCGGCCTTAAAAGGGGCGTCCATCAAGTTTACTTTAGTTCCGCTGGGGAGGCGCTCATAGAGTGATTCAATGTCTTCCGGATACATGCGAATGCAGCCGCGGCTAGCGCGCATACCCACGCCATCTGGGCGGTTAGTGCCATGAATGAGATAGCTAGGCATATCTAATAAAATGGCGTGACGGCCAAGGGGATTGTCTGGGCCAGGGGGGACGATGGTGGGGGCTGGTTCGCCGCGCTCAGCCGCTTCACGGCGCATTGATGCAGGGGGTGCCCAGGCGGGGTCTTTAACCTTTATCGTTGTGCGTGTAATGCCCACCGGGGTAGCAAAGCCGTCTCTGCCAACGCTAACAGGATAGGTTTCCACAATACCGGGGTTGTTGGCTGGGTAATAATAAAGACGCAGTTCCGAAAGGTTGATGACGACGCCTTCACGGGGCGCGGGTGGCAAGATGTATTGAGCAGGAATGACGATTTCTGTGCCTTTGCCTGGAACCCATAAGCTTACATCAGGGTTGGCCATGCGAATCTCTTCGAAGCCGATATTATGCCGACGAGCGATATCGATTAGGGTTTCTTCCTGATCCTCCACCGTGACAGTGTAATACTCACCAACGATGTCGCCTTTTTCGGGCAAGCGGAAGTGGCCGCGTGGAAGCTCACGGTGATCGGCTGCCTGCTCTGCACCAGCTACAGCTGCATCACTAACCACAGCTTGCCCCCTGGCCTGCTGCTCGCTTACAGGCTGGGCATAGGCCGGCCCAGTAAGGCTAGCCGCCAGCAGGACCGCTAAGCTGGTGGGGCCCCATAGGTTGAAAAGATGGCGAGTGTTCATGGTCGTTCCTAATAGTGAATGCAGTTGAGTAAAGGCACGTCAGGTGAAGCAAAGGTGTTATTGCCAGGGTGGAGCATCCTTATTTGCCAGAAGCGCGTTGGCTTATTGAAGCTTCCAATGTGCTTCTTAGGTATAAGTTTGCCCCAAGGATTACGTCGCCGCTACTTTTTGATTCAGCGTGGTCAACAGAGTTTCAACCTTTTCAAAACGCTGTTCGACTGATTCCATTGGGAATTCAAACCTTAAAGTGTCTGAGCCGTCTAAACGGTAGTGCTGTGGTGATTTTTGAATCAGCATCACTAATGTCAATGGGTCTACTTGTGTGGCGCTGTTAAATAGCACTCGGCCTTTACTCTCGCCCGCTTCGATGCGGGCCACGCCTAGCTGTTCGGCGCGTTGGCGAAGCTTGGTCTGCCGAATTAAGTTTTTCAGCGGGGCAGGGAGCAGGCCAAAGCGATCAATAAGCTCTACCTGAAGTTCTTTAAGTTCCGCGTCACTTTGAGTATTGGCAATACGCTTATACATGACTAGCCGCTGCTGTACGTCATGAATATAGTCATCGGGTATCAAGGCGGGTAAGTTGAGGCTGATTTCCACGCCGTTATTAAAGGGGGCGTCTATGTTAGGCGTTTTGCCCGCACGAATTGCTTTTACTGCACGGTCAAGCATTTCCATATACAGCGTGTAGCCTATGGTTTCCATCTGGCCGCTCTGCTCATCACCCAGTAGCTCGCCTGCGCCGCGGATCTCCATATCGTGGCTGGCTAGAGTAAAGCCAGCGCCTAGATCATCAGAGGCGCTGATAGCTTCAAGACGCTTAACAGCGTCCCGCGTCATAGCCTTAGGTGGCGGCGTTAGCAGATAGGCATAGGCCTGGTGGTGGCTGCGCCCTACGCGGCCGCGAAGCTGATGTAGCTGTGCAAGGCCGAACTTATCAGCACGCTCAATCAAAATAGTGTTGGCGCTGGGCACGTCAATGCCTGTTTCTATAATCGTTGAGCACACCAGCACGTTAAAGCGCCGATGGTAGAAATCTGACATAACCCGCTCAAGACTGCGTTCAGGCAGCTGGCCGTGTGCGACGGCTACGCGGGCTTCTGGTACCAGTTCTCGGATCTGCTCAGCGGCATTCTCGATAGTTTTAACTTCGTTGTGCAAAAAATAGACTTGGCCGCCGCGCAAGATTTCGCGCAAGAGCGCCTCTTTAATAATGCTGTTATCGCGTTGTTGCACAAAGGTTTTGACTGACAGGCGCCGGGCGGGTGGTGTGGCAATAATGGAGAGATCTCGAATGCCGCTCATTGCCATATTTAACGTGCGTGGAATGGGCGTGGCAGTAAGCGTCAAAATATCAATTTCCGCACGCAGCGTTTTGAGTTTTTCTTTTTGAGCAACCCCGAAGCGGTGCTCTTCATCAATAATTAATAGCCCTATTTTTGGCAGCTCAACGCTTTTTGAAAGCAGCTTATGAGTGCCAATCACAATATCAGTTTGACCCTCTTTGATGCTTTGCAGTGTTTGAGTCATCTCTTTACCCGCGGTAAAACGGGAGATCAGGCTTATATTGACCGCGGTATCGGCAAAGCGGTCGCGGAAGTTCTCAAAATGTTGGCGGGCAAGCAGCGTGGTGGGCACTAATACCACAACTTGTCTGCCAGACTGCACGGCCAGAAACGCTGCGCGCATGGCGACTTCGGTTTTGCCGAACCCCACATCACCACACACCACGCGGTCCATGGGCTGAGGGGAGGTCATGTCGCTGATCACCGCCTCAATTGCGGCTTGCTGGTCTGGGGTTTCTTCAAAGGGGAAGCTAGCCGAAAAGCGGGTGTACTCTTCAGCGGGAGCATCGTAAACCACGCCTTGCTGGGCTTCTCGCCGGGCATAAACATCAAGGAGCTCTGCGGCGGTGTCGCGAATTTTCTCGGCGGCTTTGCGGCGTGCTTTTTCCCACTGATCTGAGCCCAGCTTATGCAAGGGCGCCAGCTCGTCGTCTGCGCCGCTGTAGCGTGAAATTAGATGCAGGCTATCCACGGGCACGTAGAGTTTTGCCCCATCAGCATAATAGAGAGCGAGAAACTCATTAGCCTGACCGCCCGCCTCTAAGGTCTCAAGCCCCATATAGCGGCCGACGCCGTGGGCTTGGTGTACCACCGGCGCACCTTCCTTAAGCTCAGACAAGTGCCGAACCGCAAGCTCGTTATCATCGGTCGCTTTTTCCCGACGGCGGCTCTGGCGAACCACATCACCAAATAGCTCGGTTTCACTAATTACCGCTACATTGGGTTCAGTAAGCCACAGGCCGCTACCAACTTGGCTTTCGGTGATGCCCATCCCGTGTTGGCTGCCTAGGAAGGCGTGGAAGCTTTCCACGTGAGGCAGTTGTAAATGCAGCGGCGCTAGAATTTCTTCCAGTGCTTCTCTGCGCCCTCTGGATTCTGCAGCAAAAAGGATTCGCGTTTGGGGCTGGGCTTCCAGAAAATTGGCCAATGCGCTGAGCGGCTGTTTTGCCCGCGCATTAATCGCCAGGGTGGGCAGTGCTTGGGCGTCAGGGGTTAGCGCATGGCGATGCGTTTCATCTTCGGTTAACTCTATGCGTGGCCGCGCCTTGATCGCCGAGAAGACCTCACTAACGGGAAAGAATGCGCGATGTGGGGGTATTAACGGCCGGGTGGGGTCTACTCCAAGGTTGTCGTAGCGTGACTCAATCGCTTGCCAATGCTGCTCGGCGGCTTGAAATATGCCAGGTAGTAATGCGACGCGAGTGTCGTCAGTGACGTGTTCAAAAAGTGATGCGGTCTGTTCGAAAAATAGCGGCAGGTAGTGCTCTAGCCCGGGCGAGGGTATGGCTTTGAGAGCGTCGTTATAGAGCGGGCTTTGGCGCGGATCAACGTCGAATAGGGTTTCAAACTGCTCCCGAAAGCAGGCAATGGCGCTACGGCTTAACGAGTATTCGTGGGCAGGAAGAAGTTCAAGATGATCTAGTTTATCGGTAGAGCGCTGGTTGCCTGGGTCGAAATGACGCAGCGTATCAATTTCATCATCAAACAGGTCAATCCGGATAGGTTCATCCATGCCCATGGCAAAAAGGTCGATAATAGCGCCGCGCATAGCGTACTCACCCGGCTCATACACGGTCTCAACAGCGCGATAGCCTGCTCGGGAGAGTGACTCCCTGAACGTTTCACGATTGAGCTTGGCGCCTGTTTGCAAGGTCATCACCCGGCCAGCGATATATTCCACCGGCGGCAGGCGCTGCATTAACGTGTTGATAGGAACCAATACAATCCCGCGAACCCCGTCCTGGAGCTGTCGTAAGGTGCGTAGGCGGGCGGATATAATATCCTGATGGGGAGAAAAGCTGTCGTAAGGCAGCGTTTCCCAATCAGGGAAGGGGAGGACAGGCACGGTGCTGTAGAATGCTAGGTCTTGCTCCAGACGTTGGGCGCTAGCGGTGCTGGGTGTGATCACCAGTAGTGGGGCCTTAGACGCTACCTGGGCGAGTGCCAGGGCAGTCGCACTGCCCGGCGGCGCTGTGAGGTAAAGCGTGTCGCGAGTCCCGTGTGGCTGGGGTGGTTCGAGCAGAGAGAAAGAAGGCATAAGTAAGGTATCGTTTTGCGCTGAAACGGAATTTGGATCATACACGATCAATACTTCCAGTTAGAGTCCCCGCCGAGCAAGAGTGATGGGCGGCTCTGTTATGTTTCGTTGCCTCCATATCATTTGCGATTTGTAGTCAATGGACTCTTTCTGTAATACCCCTACATGCTGTGCGACTAACCTTTGATTGCTACTGAGCCTTAAGCCCAGGATAATGCACATTGGTTTTTTCTTTATGACCCTGTTTTCACTACTCAATGAGGCCGCACGTGAGTCAGCAAGCTCTCGAAAACGTTTTTCAGGATTGGCAAAACAACGAAGCCTTGGCAGAGCAGATGATCCCGCTTGTCGGGCAGCTTTACCGTCAGAACAACGTTGTTGCCACCATGTTCGGACGTTCGCTGATCAAACGGTCGGTTATTCGTATCCTTAAAGATCATCGCTTTGTGCGTAAGATCGAAGGCACTGAGCTATCAGTTGAAGATACGTTCCCCATCGTCAAGGCGATGAGCGAGCTGAATCTAGGTCCTGCCCACGTGGATGTGGGTAAGCTGGCCGTCAACTTTAAGCGCCAGAGTGGAAGCGATCTAAACGCCTTTCTGCGTGACGAGCTAAGTGAAATCATTGATGGCTACAAGCCAGGTGCTAGCACTGGTGAGCCTCAGGACGTGGTGCTGTATGGCTTTGGTCGTATCGGTCGCTTGCTGGCTCGTGTGCTGGTTGAAAAGGCTGGCGGTGGTAACTTGCTGCGCCTACGCGCGATTGTTGTACGTGGCCGTGGTGACGTAGCAAAAGATCTTGAAAAACGCGCTAGCCTGCTTCGCCGCGACTCCGTCCATGGGCCTTTTGAAGGTACTATTTCGATTGATGTTGAGGCGCGTACGCTTATCGTAAACGGTAATGTGGTACAGGTGATCTACGCCGATTCACCCAGTGAAATCGATTACACTGCTTATGATATTAATAACGCTGTCATCGTCGATAATACCGGCATTTGGCGCGATGAAGCAGGTCTTGGTCAGCACCTTGAGTGCAAAGGCGCAGCGAAAGCGTTGCTGACGGCGCCGGGTAAAGGTGATATTAAAAATATTGTCTTCGGTATTAACCACGGTTCTATCAGTGATGAAGACCGCATTGTTTCAGCCGCGTCTTGCACCACGAATGCCATTGTGCCCGTGCTGAAAGTGCTCAACGATGAGTACGGTGTGGTGAATGGTCACGTAGAAACGGTGCATGCCTACACCAACGATCAGAACCTAATCGACAACTACCATAAAGGCGACCGTCGTGGCCGTAGTGCGGCGCTTAACATGGTATTGACTGAGACGGGTGCTGCAAAAGCTGTTTCTAAAGCGCTGCCGGAGCTTGAGGGTAAGCTAACGGGTAACGCTATCCGTGTGCCAACACCCAACGTTTCCATGGCGATTTTGAACCTGACGCTAGATAAGGGCACCGACGCTGAGGCGCTCAACGACTATTTGCGCCGTATGTCGATTGACTCTGCCTACCAAAAGCAGATCGATTTTGTCGACTCGGCAGAAGTGGTTTCTTCTGATTTCGTTGGTAATCGCCATGCAGGCATTGTGGATGCCAAAGCGACCATCGCTAACGGTAATCATGCTGTCGTATACGTTTGGTACGACAATGAGTTTGGTTATAGCTGCCAGGTCATTCGTATTCTTCAGCAGATGTCGAATGTGCAGTTTTTGAAGCTGCCACGCCAAGTGGGCTAATTGCCCGCTTTGCTTAGCATAGGCGTTCTGCCTTGATAGCTAAGGATAGGGTGGTGTTTTGCCCGCTCTTCTAGCGCTTATTGTCAACGCCACCTTCGGGTGGCGTTTTCGTACCAGAAACAAACGCGCTGTAAAAGCATATAGCACCTTTGGAGGCCCTCAGGGATGTGGTCATTGGCCGCTCTTATCTTTATAATACGTTAGATTTTTCGGGGTGGTTCAAGCGTGCTTGGGCCTGACTGGTAACAATCTGAACAGAAAACAAGAATTCACTGAGCAGAAAATAAGCATTCGAACCCCTTACCTTCGTATATCCGATCCAACAACTGGGCGAGACTATGATCGAAGTCAAAAAAGGCCTGGATCTCCCCATCACGGGAGCGCCCGAGCAGCGTATTGAAGATGCGCGGCGTGTGCGCCACGTGGCAATCCTGGGCACCGACTACGTTGGCATGAAGCCAACGATGGAAGTTCAGGAAGGGGATAAGGTCAAACTGGGCCAATTGCTTTTCACCGATAAGAAGATTGACGGTGTGCGCTTTACAGCGCCTGCCAGCGGTGAAGTAATTGCAATTAACCGTGGCGAAAAACGCCGTTTGCTGTCTGTCGTTATTAAAGTAGACGAAAATGAAGAAGCGATGACATTCGCGTCTCATGATCGTGGTGCTTTAGGGCAGCTAGAGCGTCAAGTCGTTGTCGACCAACTGGTTGAGTCAGGACTCTGGACTGCCTTGCGCACCCGTCCGTTCTCACGTACGCCAGCCATCGACAGCACACCTTCCGATATCTTTGTCACCGCTGTGGATACGCATCCGCTAAGCGCTGACCCTGCCTTAATCATCAACGAAAATGCCCAAGCATTTGAAGACGGCCTCAAGGTGCTAACCCGCCTGACCGAGGGCAACGTTTTTCTGTGTACGGGTGCTGATGCTTCCTTGCCAGGAAGTGATGTGAGTGGTGTAACGACAGAAAGCTTTGCTGGGCCGCATCCTGCGGGTCTAGTGGGTACCCATATTCACTATCTTTCTCCCGTCGCACTGCACAAGAAAGTGTGGCACATCGGCTATCAGGACGTTATCGCGTTCGGCAAGCTGTTTGTAGAAGGGCAGTTGGATATGAGCCGTGTTGTGGCAGTGGGTGGCCCGCGTGCCGAAAACCCCCGTTTGCTACGTACTCGGGTGGGCGCTAGCACCGAGGAACTCTTGGCTGGAGAAATCATCCAACCTGATGACACTCGCGTTATTTCAGGCTCCGTATTTTCTGGAAATGCCGCTGAAGGGAAAATTACTTTCCTGGGCCGCTTCCACAACCAGATTAGCTTGTTAGAAGAAGGTAATAAGCGCACATTCATGGGCTGGCTGTCGACAGGTGCCAACCGACACTCAGTAATGGGTATCTATCTTTCCAAGATCAAAGGCCTGAACAACTACGCACCAACCACATCAACCAATGGCTCAGAGCGCGCCATGGTGCCGGTTGGTAATTACGAACGCATCATGCCACTGGATTTCATGCCAACACAGCTGCTGCGTTCGTTGATTGTGGGCGACATTGAGGTTGCCATGCAGCTTGGGTGTCTTGAGCTAGACGAAGAGGATCTGGCGCTTTGCACGTATGTTTGCCCCGGCAAATACGAGTATGGCCCTATCCTGCGTGACAATCTCACCATGATCGAGAAAGAGGCCTGATAAATGGGTATTCGACAAACACTCGATAATCTCGAGCCGCACTTCCATAAAGGTGGTAAGTACGAAAAGTTCTACCCGCTCTACGAAGCGATAGATACCGTTTTCTACTCTCCGCCCAGTGTTGCAAAAACCACTTCTCATGTGCGTGATGGTGTAGATCTTAAGCGCATCATGATTACTGTGTGGATGTGTACCTTCCCGGCGATGTTCTTTGGTATGTGGAACGCAGGCTGGCAGGCTAATACAGCTATTGATGCTGGCTACGCGTCCATGAGCGGTTGGCGTGAAGCAATCATGATGACCCTGGCGGGCGGACATGATCCCGGCAGCCTATGGGCCAACTTTGTACTGGGCGCCACGTACTTCTTGCCAATCTACCTCGTAACGTTTGCGGTAGGTGGCTTCTGGGAAGTGATGTTCGCTATCAAGCGCGGTCACGAAGTTAACGAAGGCTTCTTCGTAACGTCAGTACTGTTTGCGCTGATTCTGCCAGCGACAATTCCGCTTTGGCAGGTGGCTTTGGGTATCACCTTCGGCGTGGTTATCGGTAAAGAGATCTTTGGTGGTACCGGTAAAAACTTCCTAAACCCTGCGTTAACCGGTCGGGCATTTCTGTACTTTGCATATCCAGCGCAAATTTCTGGTGATGCGGTATGGGTAGCGGCTGATGGTTATTCGGGTGCCACTGCACTTTCGGTTGCATTCCAAGACGGCATGTCAGCATTAACGAACACCTTCACATGGTGGGACGCTTTCTTAGGTTTCGTACCTGGCTCGGTAGGTGAAGTGTCTACGCTGGCTATTTTGATCGGTGCTGCCGTTTTACTTTGGACCAAAATTGCTAACTGGCGAATCATGCTGGGCGTATTTTTGGGCATGGTGATCACGAGTACACTGTTTAACTTGATTGGCTCTGACACTAACCCGATGTTCGAGATGCCGTGGTATTGGCATTTTGTGATCGGTGGTTTTGCCTTTGGTATGGTGTTTATGGCGACTGACCCTGTGTCCGCCGCGATGACTAACCAAGGCCGCCTAGTGTTCGGTGCGCTTATCGGCGTAATGACAGTCTTGATTCGCGTGGTGAACCCAGCCTTCCCGGAAGGCATCATGCTGGCCATTCTGTTTGCTAACCTGTTTGCGCCGCTGATTGATCACATGTTCGTCCAGGCCAATATTAAGCGCCGCATCAAGCGTACTGGCGTACCGGCCGAGGAGACTGCCTAATGGCACAAGGTAATAACTCCATCAAGAAGATCCTGACCGTAGCATTTTCGCTGTGTATCGTGTGCTCAGTCATCGTTTCGACGGCGGCTGTTGCACTACGACCCATGCAGCAGCTAAATCAGGAGCTGGATCGTAAAACCAACATCCTAAACGTGGCGCGTTTATACGAACCCGGTGTGGATGTAGAGCAGGCGTTCCGCGAGCAGATCACTGCTCGCGTCGTTGAGCTGGCAACTGGCGACTACACTGACCAGTTCGACGCTGACACGTTTGACGGTTTTGAAGCGTCTCGTGACCCCGCAACGGGTCGTACGCTGTCTGGTCCCCGCGACATCGCTGGGCTATCCAGGGTTGAGAACTATGCGGCTGTTTATTTGGTCGGCGACCCTGATGACCCCGATCAGATTGTTTTACCCATCCGTGGTCAAGGCCTTTGGGGCCGTATGATGGGCTTCCTGGCGGTTGAAGGTGACGGTAATACGATTGTGAGTATTACTTACTATGACCACAGTGAAACGCCTGGCCTGGGTGCCGAGGTAAACAATCCGCGCTGGCAAGCTCAGTGGGAAGGTAAAAGGATCTTCGATGACGAAGGTGAACTGAATCCTGCTATCCGCGTTGTTAAAGGTAGTGGTTCCGGCGATTATGAAGTTGATGGTCTCTCTGGTGCTACCCTGACAGCTAATGGCGTTAACAACATGCTGCAGTTCTGGCTGAGTCCAGAAGGCTTTGGTGAATATTTAGCCAGGTTCCGCAGCGGCGTTGACCAGGAAGATGCTCAGGACGCTGACGTCGAACTCGAAGCGGAAGGAGCCTGATCATGGCAGATTTAAATGCTAAAGGCGCTTTGACGGCGCCGATCTTCAAGAACAACCCCATTGCGCTGCAAATCTTGGGTATTTGTTCTGCCCTGGCGGTTACTACCAGCATGAGCGTTTCGCTGGTCATGTCGCTGGCTGTTATCTTTGTGTGTGCGTTTTCTAACTTGTTCGTATCGGTCATTCGGAACCATATTCCGTCTTCGATTCGTATCATTGTTCAGATGACGATCATTGCATCGCTGGTTATCGTGGTTGACCAGATCCTCAAGGCCTATGCTTATGAGATGTCTAAGCAGCTGTCGGTCTTCGTAGGTCTGATTATCACTAACTGTATCGTAATGGGCCGCGCTGAAGGCTTTGCCATGTCCAACTCGCCGGGCATATCGTTCCTTGACGGTATTGGCAACGGCTTGGGCTACGGCTTTGTACTGATGGTCGTGGGCTTCTTCCGTGAGCTGTTTGGTGCGGGTAGTGTCTTCGGCTTCACCGTATTTGAGACCGTGCAAAACGGTGGCTGGTACGTGCCTAACGGCCTGCTACTGCTGCCGCCCTCTGCCTTCTTTATTATTGGGTTATTAATTTGGGCGATTCGCGCTTACAACCCCGAGCAGGTAGAAGATAACGAGTTCAAGATGAAGCACAATACCAAGCCGAAGGAGGCTGTGTAACATGGAACAGTATATTAGCCTTTTTGTTGCTTCGGTTTTTGTTGAGAACTTGGCCCTAGCCTTCTTCCTGGGCATGTGTACCTTCCTGGCGGTATCGAAGAAGGTATCAGCTGCCTTTGGTCTGGGTATTGCGGTTATCGTGGTACTGACGATTGCCGTGCCCGTTAATAACCTAGTATTCAACCTCCTTCTCGCTGAAGGCGCGCTGACTTGGACTGGGATTAGCGGAGCTGAGAATATTGATCTCTCATTCCTGGGTCTATTGAGCTATATCGGTGTTATTGCAGCCCTGGTACAGATCCTTGAGATGTTCTTGGATAAGTACGTACCAGCGCTGTACAACGCGCTGGKCGTRTTCTTGCCGCTGATTACTGTTAACTGCGCCATCCTCGGTGGCGTACTGTTCATGGTTGAGCGTAACTATAACTTCGGTGAATCCGTGATCTACGGTTTCGGCTCTGGGGTTGGTTGGGCGCTGGCAATTACTGCCCTGGCGGGTATCCGTGAGAAGCTCAAGTACAGTGACGTACCTGGTGGTTTGCAGGGCCTTGGCATCACGTTTATCACCGTTGGCTTAATGTCTCTGGGCTTTATGTCTTTCTCAGGCATTCAGCTTTAATCGGAGCTGGTTTTCTCGGCAGCCGGCTGCCGAGGTACAGAAAACCCTCAGCAATAGGAAACCGACATGGTTGATACATCAGTCATCTTGCTCGGTGTTGTCATGTTCACGGTCATCGTTATTAGTTTAACGGGGATCATCCTGGCAGCGCGTAGTAAGCTAGTGAGTAGCGGGGACGTGACTATCGAAGTCAACGGCGACCCCGAGCACACCTTGACGACGCAGGCAGGCGGCAAGCTTTTGAATACGCTGGCTGCTAACGGTATTTTTCTTTCCTCCGCCTGTGGTGGCGGCGGCTCGTGCGCCCAGTGTAAGTGCCGGGTAGAAGAGGGTGGCGGTTCTATCCTGCCCACCGAAGAGTCGCATTTCACCATGCGTGAAAAGAAAGACGGCTGGCGCCTCTCTTGCCAAGTACCTGTTAAGCAGGACATGAAAGTAGAAGTGCCTGAAGAAGTCTTCGGTGTTAAGAAGTGGGAAACCGAAGTGACGGCCAACCCTAACGTCGCTACTTTCATCAAAGAACTGAACTTGAAGCTGCCCGAAGGTGAAGAAGTTGCCTTCCGTGCCGGTGGCTACGTTCAGCTGGTAGCGCCGCCGTACGATATTAAGTTCTCTGACTTTGATATCGAAGAAGAGTATCGCGGCGACTGGGAAAAGTTTGATCTTTATAAAATTTCCCACAAAAATGACGAAGAAGTCATCCGCGCCTACTCCATGGCGAACTATCCGGAAGAGAAAGGCCTGCTAAAGTTCAATATTCGTATTGCAACGCCGCCTCCAGGCACCAATCACCCGCCTGGCCTTATGTCTACCTATGTATTTAACCTGAAACCGGGTGACAAGGTAACCGTAATGGGGCCGTTTGGTGAGTTCTTTGCCCGAGACACTGACGCTGAAATGGTCTTTATCGGTGGTGGTGCGGGTATGGCGCCGATGCGTAGCCACATCTTCGATCAGCTCAAGCGTCTGAAGTCTGACCGCAAAATTTCGTTCTGGTACGGTGCGCGCTCTTGGCGTGAAACGTTCTATAACGAAGAGTACGATCAGCTGGCAGAAGAGTTCCCGAACTTTAAGTGGCACTTAGCGCTTTCGGATCCTCAGCCCGAAGATAACTGGGAAGGGCCAACAGGGTTTATCCATAACGTGCTGTATGAAAACTATCTGAAGGATCATCCTGCGCCTGAAGATTGTGAGTACTACATGTGTGGGCCGCCCATGATGAACGCGTCTGTTATTAAGCTACTGCTTGATATGGGCGTTGAACCGGAAAATATCCTGCTTGATGATTTCGGCGGTTAATAGTTCGGTATTAGATCTGCATGCGGGGCTGGCCTTAGGGTCAGCCCCGTTTGTTTGTCCGGTTGAAAAAATGCCACACGCCTGATCATTTCGGAGTGGCTGAGGTACAATAGTCGCTAAATGATATTGGCACTTATCGACATGAGTGTTGTCGGCAGGTGAGCAGTTAACGCAATGTCGGGAGATTAATATGACAATTTGGCTACTGGTATTCGGTTTTATGGCGTTGATGATGACCGCCATGGCGGTGGGCGTGTTGATGGGGCGTAAGCCTATCGCGGGTTCATGCGGTGGTTTGAACCAGCTAGGCCTTAAGGACGGCTGCGACATCTGTGGCGGTAAAGATGAAGTGTGCGAGGAAGAGAATCGTAAACGTATGAGCGAGCGTCGGCGTAGCGATGCAAGCCGCGGTGCCGACCTAGGCTACGACGCCACGCGGCGTTAATGCTTCATCATGATGTGCAGCTTGATAAACGCTCGCTTATATAGCGGGCGTTTATGTATGCGTTCTTGAATGCTTAGTTGTTAAGTACGTGCAGTTACAAGGAGATTGAAAGCGTATGGCGGTTCACAATTATGATGTTGTCGTTATCGGGACTGGCCCCGCCGGTGAAAGCGCTGCTATAAACGCCGCAAAACACGGCATGCGCGTAGCGATTGTTGAGAAACAGGCCCAGGTTGGGGGTAACTGCACCCACTGGGGTACGATTCCTTCAAAAGCGCTCCGCCACCAAGTAAAGCAGATCATGGCGTTCAACACTAACCGTATGTTTCGCGATATTGGTGAACCCCGCTGGTTTTCGTTTCCTAAGGTCATGGAGCGTTCGCGTAGCACGATCGATAAGCAGGTCGAGATGCGCACAACGTTTTATGCGCGTAACCGTATCGACCTGTATCATGGTGTCGCCCGTTTTAAAGATGAACATACGGTATTGGTTCGGGATCGTCAGGAAGGAATGGAGGAGCTTGTCGCCAAAAAAATTATCATTGCTACCGGCTCAAGGCCTTATCGCCCGGCAGACATTAACTTTCGGCATCCGCGAATTTACTGCTCTGATACGATTTTAAGTCTTTCCCATACGCCCCGCACGCTAGTGATTTTTGGCGCCGGTGTAATCGGCTGTGAATACGCCTCCATCTTCTCAGGGCTAGGCGTTAAAGTGGATTTGATTAACAATCGCGATAGCCTGCTCTCATTCCTTGATGACGAAATTAGCGATGCGCTTTCATATCATTTGCGTAAACACGGCGTCCTGATCCGCCATAACGAAGAGTACGCAAGTGTTGAGGGTGATGAGTCCGGCGTGGTGGTTCATTTGCAGTCAGGTAAAAAGATCCGTGCGGATGCCTTTTTATGGGCCAACGGGCGTACCGGGAATACCGACAGCCTAGGGCTTGAAAACATCGGCTTAGAAGCAAATAGCCGCGGACAATTGGGCGTGGATGAGCACTACCGCACCGCCATTCCAAACATATACGCCGCAGGGGATGTGATTGGCTGGCCTAGCCTTGCCAGTGCCGCTTATGACCAGGGGTTAAACTCCTGTAACGAGCTGTTGGAAAAGGAGTACCGCTTTGTTAGCGATGTGCCCACCGGTATCTATACCATTCCAGAAATCAGTTCGTTTGGCCCCAACGAGCGCGAACTCACAGAAGCTAAAGTGCCTTACGAAGTGGGTAAAGCCTTCTTCAAAGATACCGCTCGTGCACAGATTACCGGTGACACGGTAGGGATGCTGAAAATTCTTTTCCACCAGGATACGCTGGAGATTCTTGGTATTCACTGCTTTGGCGACCAGGCCTCAGAAATTTTGCATATCGGACAAGCTATTATGCAGCAGGAAGGGGAGGCAAACTCCTTGAAGTACTTTGTTAACACAACCTTCAACTACCCCACTATGGCCGAAGCCTACCGTGTGGCGGCGCAAAATGGTTTAAACCGCGTATTTTAATTAGCGAGTGCTTTGTTCAGTGCCACGCTATGTGGCACTGACTCCTCAGGCACCATGCTTTCCACTCTATCGCGGCCCAATGCTTTTGCTTGGTAGAGCGCTTGATCAGCTAGCGAATAAATTTGCTCAAACGAGAGCTTGCCATCATGGGCGCAGCTAATGCCAATGCTGACGGTTTGTTGCGGGAGTTCAGCAATGTGCTGAAGATTTAAGTCAGCTATCTCTTTGCGGATCCTCTCAGCGACCTGTTCGGCGTCTTCAAGGTGAGTGTTGGGCATGAGTAAGCAAAACTCTTCACCGCCAATACGTGCCAGCGTGTCTGCAGGACGCTTAAGTTGCTTCATGCGTGCGCTGAACACACGAAGTACTTCATCGCCGATAGGATGACCAAACGTATCATTTACACGCTTAAAGTAGTCTAGATCAATCAGTAAAAAGCTTAGCGGTTGTTGCTGGCGTTGTGCGTTTGTTAGTTGATCTTGCGCAGTGCCAATGAGGTGGCGACGGTTATAAAGGCCAGTAAGTTCGTCGGTGAGCATCAGCGCTTTAAGCGTATCACGCTGGCGTTGTAGGCGAAAAACCGCGATCAGTAAGACCGCTGCAATCAGCATAACCATTGCTACAAGAAAACTAACGGCAGTTGAAAGGCGCTGCATTATTAGGCGTTGTTGCCCGGCAGCAGTATGGACGACATCGTTTAGTTCAAAATATACCCATGCCATATTGGCTTCTAAGTCTGTGGCTAAGCGCTGTAACGTTGGCAATTGGCTGGGCGTGTTAACAGCACGTTGAGCGCTTTGCTCTAATGCGTTGAGCTGTTCAGGTAACGCCTGCATATCATTTTGTAAGTAGTCAGCGCGTCGCAATAGCTGAGGGTGTTGGGCTAAACCGTGTTCAACATGGGCAAGATATTGTCGGGATAGCCAGGTTATATGGTTAATCTGGCGTAAGTGGATGGCTTCAGGCTGATCTATAAATCCCTCGAGGGCGATCTGAAATTGTGGTGTTGTTTGCTGGGCACGAACGATATCGCCGACGAGGGCAGTATAGTCAGCGCCCAACTGTTGTCTGGCATTATAAACGTAGCTTGCAATTAATAAGGCACAAATGCTGACGCCCACTGCCAACAACCCGGCTAACTGCCAAGGAATGGAAGGGCGGCATAGGGCTTTCATTGCTTTCTAAGCTCCTTAATAGACCAAATCCAGCGTGTTAGGGGCATGGTGCCAGCGCGCACTGCTGCGAGATTATCCGGCGCGATCAACGTTAATGGGCCAAGCTGGTCTAATGCTATGGGTTCACCATCGAGCCGTGTTGTAAGGAAATACCGGGTTCGCGCTCGCTCCTTTCCTTCTAAAAAAACCGTATAGTTATCTAAGGCGATGAGGCGGATACGTTGATCGGCCGAAATACCCTGTTGTTCAATGAGATCATTTAGCCACACGCCAGTAAAACGGCCGCTGATGCCTTCAGGGTGCGTCATTTCTATATCGTAAATAGGCAATGTTTCGATATCTGCCAGGGATAGCCAGTGTTGGTCGTAGCCAATGGTGACGCTTAAAACAAGTTTTTGGTTTTGAGAGTTTGGGTACTGGCTAGGCACCACAGCCCCGTCCGCGTGGAGTGTTGGTATAAATATCCAATACGTTAGCACGCTGATCAAAATGGCGGCGGGGGAAAAGCGAAACCACTGAATCTGCGCTACGCGCGGGTGGACAGACATATTGAAGCTCCCTGAGATGCCAATTTTGGTCATGCGGTTGTCAATGTCTGTGTGAACTTAAACAAAGTTTCGTTGCAATAGCCATCCTTTGTAATAATGAATTTAGTATTGTTTTTAACATTAACATCTACTTAATTTGTTTAGTTTTATGGAATGAGAGGTTTAAAGTTTTCAGTATTTCAATTGCGCGCGTTTGCCATTCGCCCTCTAACGCGGCTGCTTGTCTTAGCGCTTCGTGAGCGCGGGTTGTGTCTTCCTGTCGAAGCCGCACTAGGGCTACGTTGAGCCACGCGGCGCCCATGGCAGGGTCAAGCTGTGTGGCAGACTCAAAGGCCCGCAGTGCGGCATCTGGCTGTTCTGCCGCATATAGGGCATTGCCGAGGGCGAATTGGCCAAGAGGATTGGTAGGGTAGCGTTCGGCAAAGGCTTGCCAGCTACTTAGTGAGGCCAAAGAACCGTGCTGTTCTTCAAAGGCACTGATGGCTTCCAAGGCATTTCGTGCAGTCACCCCTTCTGGCAGCTTGCCTGGTTCGCTCACCACAAACCCCCAGCGTTCGGTGCGTGCCCAGGTGGCATCAAAGCGGCTAAACGACATTGTATGTCGCTCGATTTCACCACTGCGCAAAATCAGTGTCTTATTAGGCAAATCGTATCCAATCGCTACCGCATAGTGCCACATGGGAAACGCTGGTAGCGCGAGATTTTGCATTACGACCACCGGGTCACCTGCTTCCAGATGGCTAAGTAGCGCATCCATGGTGCCGCGTATGGGGAAAGCCAGCTGTTCATAGCGGCGCACCGTGGCCAGCATTTCAGGCTGAACGCTGCCTTCTCTACCGGGCAAAAAAACTTGGGGGATCAACTGCTCAAGGCTGGCATCCACACCCTGATGATTAAGCACCATAGCAAGGGTTGCCGGGCCACACTGGTACTCAGTTTGCGCATAAAACGGCACCTGGATGAGCTCAGTTTGGGGAGTAAGGTTCGCCTTGGTGCTTTCTAGCAGCACTGGGCTGCGTGCGCAGGCGGTGAGTAATAGGGCAAATAGTAAAACGCCCGCAAAGCGGGCGTTTTTAAACAGTGTCGGCATGTTGAGGATCTTAGCGAGTGAACGGATAAACGTCGGTTAAACCAAGAATATCGGTAACCAACAAAATGATGAACACCGCAAACAGCACGCCAATAACACCCGCACCTGCAGGCATTTGCTCTAGCTGTTCGGCCATTTGCTGTGCTTCGGCATCGCTTAGCGCGGCAACACGGGCTTCAACTTCGTTAAGATCCACACCCTGCTTTAGCAGCTGGTCTTGCACATCGGCCCGAGCTAGAACGTTGTAAATACGTTCGCGGTCAGCACCAGCACGGTCAGCTGATAAAGCAGATTGCGTTGTCACTAAGTCCATAGATTGCGGGGCAATCGGTGATGCTGCAACAGGTAGGCTGGTAATCACAAGAGCGGCAATTAGCAGGGTCGAGAGGTAAGCACGCAATGTTTTCATCGTCTTCATCCTTAGACTGGTCGGGGAGCAGGTGTTTTTATTGATTGAAACAACAGTATAGAAATAAATGGCTTGGGGTTTAAGGCTTAACTGCAAAGTGCTAATTATTTGCACTAATGCGATAGGTCCAGGGCGTTTCAGCTAAAAGGCCTTTTGCACCGGCCATGGTAATGGCGAGGTCGTGAAGCCCTGGCCATAGCGGCACCTGTGATGCGCCTTTTACGGAAAGGTCCAAACGTTGGGCCATCAATAGAAGCTTGTGCAGGCGCTTCATGGATAGGCGGCTAATGGCTTTTTGGTAGGCGGGGCGTCGTTTATCAAAAATCATCGGCTTTTGAGTTTTGCAGGCGTGCTCAAAGCTTTGGCCTTGGTCTAGGTGCTGGTGTAGAGAGAGCAGGGTGCGCAGCTCGCGGCTTAGCGCCCAAAGCACAATGGGGGCTTCTACCCCTTCGCTTTTTAAACCGGTCACGATTTTAGACGCGCGACTAGGCTCGCCTTTCAAGCAGGCGTCTGCCAAGTTAAAAACATCAAAACGGGAGCTATCCTCAACGCCCTGGGCTATATGTTCTGCGTTAAGACGGGTGTTTTGCGGATAGATAAGGGCAAGCTTTTGCAGCTCCTGATCTGCAGCCAGCAAGTTGCCTTCGGTACGTTCGCCAAGCAGGCGCGCCGCATCTAGCTCAATCTGCAGCCCGTGGAGCGAGGCGCGATCCCGTAGCCAGTAGCCTAAGCGAGATACATCAACGGGCCACACCGGCACGAACAGGCCCTGTTTATCCAGTGCTTTAAACCATACGCTTTTTTGCTGTTTGGCATCCAGCTTGCCCATACTGACGAGCAGTAGGTCATCGTTGCCATCCATCATCTCAGCGTATTGCGCCAGGGCTTTGCTACCCTCCTGGCCGAGCTTATGGTGGCCTAAACGCAGTTCTAGAAGTTTGTTAGAAGCAAACAGAGAAAGATTGCTGGCGGTTTCCAATAGGCGCCCCCAAGCAAAATTAGCTTCAACGTCGAGAACTTCCCGCTCTTCGATGCCTGCTTGCCTGGCGGCTAAGCGCACGGCATCGCAGGCATCGCGGTGTTGCAGGGGTTCATCACCGGCCACAATAACCGCTTTAGGCAGCTTCTTGGCTAGCGCAGCAGGTAGCTGGTCGGAAAATACCTTCACTGCATGGCCTCAAGGTTAGCCAGCCGCTCAATGATACGCTGAGCCAACTGCCGCGTGAGGGCTTGTTCTGCTTCTTGAAAAAGCGATTCACGGTTAAGCAGGTCGTCATCGCTAACGCGAAGCCGCGTGCTGGTAGAGAGCGTTGCGTTATTGAGCGCGTAGGCATTGGTTTCCCGCTGCTGCACGGAAAGCGTTGCGCTGAGCATAAGCTCATGCTCGCGGCTGGAACGGCTTTCACCGCCAATCCGCCTATCTTGCAGGGCGGGTGTCCCCAGCGTTACCCGCCAGGGAGCGCCAGCGCTCACTTCAGTACCCTGCTGCTGCAGGCGGCTACGTAGCTGCTGTGCTAAAGCGCTACTGTTGTTTCCCTCTAGGGCAAGGGGGGGCAATTGCGGCATTGATTCGGTGCCGCGTAGCCGAAACCCACAGCCGCTGAGCAGCACCGCCGCAGAAGCGGCGATGCTAGCAGTGAGGAAACGACGGCGCGTTAGCGGGTTGGTTTGCTTCATCCACTCACCACGATGTTAACCAGCTTGCCGGGTACCACGATCACTTTGCGTACCGTTTTACCTTCAAGGTGGCGCTGGACGTTTTCGTTCTCCATCGCAAGCGTCTCAATGGCTGCTTTATCGGCGCTTGCCGGTGCTTCCAGGCGGGCGCGTAGTTTACCGTTAACCTGCACGACCAGCTCAATGCTATCCCGGGTAAGCGCGGCTTCATCCACTTTTGGCCACTGGGCTTCAATGGCGGGCTGCTCATAGCCCAGCTGCTGCCACAGGCTGTGGCACAGGTGCGGGGTGATGGGGGCCAGCAGCAGCACACATGCTTCAAGTGCTTCACGGCTAACCGCTAAGCCAAGTTCAGACGTATCGTCGAACTTACCCACCGCGTTAGACAACTCCATCACCGCAGCAATAGCGGTATTGAAGGTGGTACGGCGGCCAATGTCATCACTGGCTTTCTTGATCGTCTCGTGGGTTTTACGGCGCAGCGCTTTTTGCTCGTCGTTCAGCGCTTCAATGGTCAGTTCGCCCGGTGTGCCCGCAGCAAGATGCTCGGTAACCTGGCGCCAAATCCGCTTCAAGAAGCGATGCGCGCCTTCCACGCCGGAATCCGACCACTCCAGCGACTGTTCTGGCGGTGCGGCAAACATCATAAACAGGCGCACGGTGTCAGCACCGAATTTGTCGATCATCGACTGCGGGTCAACGCCGTTGTTTTTCGACTTGGACATCTTCTCGATGCCGCCCATCTCAACGGGCTGGCCGTCGCTCATTAATAGGGCGCTTAGTGGGCGGCCTTTCTCGTCGCGCTTCACTTCTACATCAGCGGGGTTAAACCACTCTTTACCGCCATTATCTTTAACGCGGTAGAAGGTCTCTGCGATCACCATGCCCTGAGTTAACAGCTGCTGGAACGGCTCGTCGGAGTCCAACATGCCGAAATCGCGCAGCAGTTTATGGAAGAATCGAGCGTAAAGGAGATGCAGAATCGCGTGCTCAATACCGCCAATGTAGAGATCCACCGGCAGCCAGTAGTTGGCGCGCTCATCCAGCATCGCTTCGTGGTTATCCGCACAGCAGAAGCGGGCGAAGTACCAGGAGGACTCCATAAAGGTGTCGAAGGTATCGGTTTCCCGCACCCAGCCATCGCCCAGCTCAGAAAACTCCGGCATTCTCTTAAGCGGCGAACCAGAAGCGTCGACTGTCACTTCCATGGGGAGTGCTACCGGCAGCTCCTCATCAGAGAGCGGCACAGTTTGGCCTTCCGGGCCGTACTTCACGGGAATGGGAGCGCCCCAGTAACGTTGGCGGGCAATACCCCAATCGCGCAGGCGGTAGTTGGTTTTTACTTCGCCACGGCCAAGCTCAGCAAGCTTCGCGGCAATGGCGTCAAACGCCGCTTGGAACTCCAGGCCATCAAACTCGCCGGAATGAATCAGCGTGCCGTGTTCCGTGTACGCGCCTTCCGAGATATCCGGCGTGTTGCCGTGTTCATCGGCCACCACCGGCTTCAGTTCAACGCCGTATTTGGTAGCAAACTCCCAGTCGCGCTGGTCGTGGGCGGGTACGGCCATGACCGCGCCGGTGCCGAACTCCATGAGTACAAAGTTAGCCACAAATACCGGCACTTCATCGCCGGTCAGCGGGTGAATAGCTTTGTGCCCTGTGAGCATGCCCAGCTTCTCTTTGGTGGCCATCTCCGCTTCTGAGGTGCCACCTTTAGCGCACTCGTCACAAAACGCCGCCAATTCACTGTTGTGTGCGGCTGCCTGCTTCGCCAGCGGGTGGCCAGCGGCCACGGCTACATAGGTGACACCCATCAGCGTATCTGGGCGGGTGGTGTACACCGCCAGCGGCTCGCAGGTGCTGCCGTCTTCCGCCTGTATTTCAAAGGTCATCTCAACGCCGCGGGATTTACCAATCCAGTTGCGCTGCATGGTTTTGACCTGCTCGGGCCACTCGACGTTATCCAAATCCGCCAGTAGCTCATCGGCGTAGTCGGTAATCTTCAAGAACCACAGCGGGATCTCTTTACGCTCTACCGGCGCGCCGGAACGCCAGCCGCAGCCGTCAATGACTTGCTCATTGGCCAGTACGGTTTGGTCCACCGGATCCCAGTTCACCGTCGACATCTTCTTATAGACCAAGCCTTTTTCCACCAGCTTGGTGAAGAACCACTGCTCCCAGCGGTAGTAGCTGGTATCGCAGGTGGCGAACTCACGGCTCCAGTCGTAGGCAAAGCCCAGTGCCTTCAACTGGTTACGCATGTAATCAATGTTTTGGTAGGTCCACTTAGCGGGGGGCACTTGGTTTTGAATAGCGGCATTTTCCGCCGGCATGCCGAAGGCGTCCCAGCCCATGGGCTGCATGACATTTTTACCCTTCATGCGCTGGAAACGAGATACAACGTCGCCGATAGTGTAGTTACGCACGTGGCCCATGTGCAGCTTACCGCTGGGGTAGGGGAACATGGAAAGGCAGTAGAACTTCTCGCGGTTGGCGTCTTCTACGGCTTTAAAGCACTGGTGTTTGTCCCAGTACTGCTGAGCGTCACGTTCAATTTCGCGGGGGCTGTATTGTGCGTCCATCGGTGTTTTCAATGCCTTGGGGTAATTCGCCCCTAATTAGGGCGCAAAGTGAATAGTAGATGACGGGTGTCAGATAAGTAGCGTCGATTGTATCCTATGCGGGTGTATCCTTGAACGGCTAGCCGATGATAGGAACACTCTGGGTCGACAAAAGGAGAGGTACCATGGAACAACATAACGATCATCGTTTGCGCGAAGGCTACGAGCGCCTATTAGAGCGCATGCAAGATGGCGCCAACGAACTCACTTGGGACAACCTACAAAAGGACTTGGACGACGCCGTTGCTTTTGAAGCTGAACTTGAGGAGTACACCAAAGACGAGCTAGCGCTGCTACGCGCCTGGGTAGAGCGCGACTTGAAAGATATGCGTTACTACATGGCGGATACCGGCAAGCAAGTAGCCAGCTGGTTGGGCATTGATATTGACGGCCTTTCCCGCCGGGTTGCCGAATCACTGCTGTCCATTGCCGACCGCAGTGTGGTTGATCGCGAGCGCTTTGAAGATGACCTGGAAGCGGCCCGTGCCGACTACTGTGAAGGCGAAATGGCCGCCCCGGGCTTAATGGCCTGCGTACACTGTGATGCCCAGGTAATGCTTAATGAGGTGTCCCGGCTAGAACCCTGCCACCAGTGTGGCCACCGCTACTTCTATCGCTTCCCCAACAAAATTATCGAAACCTGATCCGGCGCTACGCTCTAAATCACTAGCCAGCTGAGGCCTGCAATCGCCCCTAGCGAGAGCAGGCTCATCATCCCAGCGTAGGGTAAGTTATCCCGCATCATTTGGTAGCCGCTGACCCCATAGCGGCCCTGCAGTGAAAGGTTGATGCCGGAAAGCGGCCCTACGCTGGTGCCCACCGCCCAGGCGCTAAGCGCCACAAAGGCAAACAGCGTTTGCTCACCGCCGTTCAAGTTCAAAATTGATGCCAACACCGAAACGCCAATAATTGGGTGCAGCCCTACCAGCGCGCTTAGCGTGATGGCGACGAAGCTCACCATGGCCTGCCACGTGCCAAAGCGGGCAAACAGCGTCCACTCATCGCCTGCCGCCGCCGCCACCAGCGTAGAAAGCCCCAGCGTTAATAAGCCCGCCGCCAAAAACAGCGAGATTTCCCCGCGCATTGCGGGTAGCCGAGTTGTGGTGTGTTGGCGAATACGCCGCAGAGTAAAGCGCGGGCCTTCCCGCAGGTTGCTAAGCAGCGCCACCCCGGGCAGCAAAAAGGTAATAATGCTGACAATAGTGAGTGAAGGTGTAAGCCAGAAGTGAAACACCATCACCAGCGCCGCCATGCCCGCAGGCATGAAGAGGCTGCGCGGTGATAGCGAAAAACCATCCACCTCAGCCAAATCAAACCGCCGCCTCATCTCCAGCGTGGTGAGTAGCCCCGAGAGCATCGCCAGTGGAAAACCAATCAGCGCAATGTGGCCATACTGCACCGACGGGGCTAGCGCGATTACCACCGCCATAGACGCAAAGAAGGGCGACCACAGCGCCGCGCTACTTAGCCCACGGTTTAACGCCAATAGTTGTGGCGTGGTTAACGGAGCGCGCCGTGCTAAACGATCGCCCACCATAAACACCGTGGAAAGATTCAAAATGGTGCCAAGAAAATGCACCCCCAGCCACGTGCGCAGCACGCCATCCGCGCCGGTGACCCGCTTACCCGGTGGGCGTTTGTTACCCTGGGTGCCAATCAAAGAAATAAAGCTAACGCCCACCAGCATCGTGGCCACAAAAACGTTGCCCTGTAGCATGGCAGGCCAGTTAACCGCGGCGCCATACACCACCCGTGCCACCACCAACATCAGCGCGCCAATGGCAATCAACACCCCCGCTTGAACGCGCGAGCGCTTAGGAATATCCCGCCACAAAAGCGCCACCGCCGCCCACAATAAATAGCTCACCGGCTGCGCTGTTGGCACCGCCCCGGTAAAGCCAATAATTTGTGCCAACAGCCCAAGCAGAATCAAAACACCCGCCAAGCGCTGCCGCGTTGTTGTCTCTTGCATCTCAATCCCTTACTGGTTGAGTTAGCAGGCTAATCGGGTTTGCGAGAGAAGGCTAGTAGCAAGAAGTGACGGGGTAAGTGAGACGACAGGTATGCGAGGTGACAGATGTGAGAGATGGAAGGTGTGAGAGGGCGCTTCAGCGCGCGATGATAAAGCCACCATCCCAACGATAACGCCACGCAGGCCAATCAGGCGCAACAGAAAAATTAACTGAACGCGTGACCTAAGCTGAATTTGTTAATAGAGTATGATTAGAACGGCAAAACGAGCGGGCATGATAATAGGGGATATGTAGCCCGGCTTAGGACGGCAACAAATAAAATCAATCAATTATGTGTTTTTTTTGGGGCTGTATAACATCAATGATTGTGACCGCACAGTTATTGGTGTTATGCGGTGGGCTATATAATCACTGTTAACTCCCCGAGTCACCCAAGATAGAGTAGGGACTAATCTCCATGGAAAATCACAGTAAAGAGCACTTCGCCAACCTGAACAGGAAAATTGGCAGAGTGATCGACGAATCGTTCGCTTCAGAACATGGCGCTACTCTAACTGAGCTATTTCAGTTTTCAGAAGATTTAAATGTATGGCTTGAACTGCTCAGCGATAGAACGGATCGAACCATCCTCATTAGCGCCGTTCAAGAATTCGAATTGGGTTTTCAGGCTGTCGTAGGCGGACAGTATAGATACGCATTCATAGCGCAGCGTTACTTTTTGGAGCAAATATGTCGCTTTATATACCTGTCAACTAACGAGCTACATCTTCGACATTGGAAACTTGGTCTGCGAGATATCTCATGGGGTGCGCTATCGGACAAAGAGAATGGTGTATTATCTAAATTGTTTATAAGGGCTTTTTACCCAGAGGTTGAAGTTGAAGGGGAACATTTAATCACGATTGCATCGAAACTTTATAGAGAATCATCCGAGTTCATACATGGCAACTTCAGCAAACTCGAAGAGCTGCCGAGCAATATAGAATTTAATTCATTTCTGGTGGCTAGGTGGATTGATTTTATGGGGACATGTAAGCTCGTAGCGTTATTTCTTTTGTTTATGAGGTTCTCTAAAGATATCGATAAGCAAAAGATCGCGAGAATTGAAGATATGGCAAAAGAAGAATTAGGAGGAATAGAAGAATTCAACCTTCTATTCGCTGATTGAGGGAAACGCGGTTATGTCAGATTTTAAGATACGCACCGAAACCATAAAGCCTACGAAGATTCTAGAATATTTTGTAGAAACAAAGGAAGATCGAGCGATAATTGAGCGATTGAAAAGTGATTCTCCCGTGATATTAGTGGGTAGCCGCGGGGTGGGTAAATCTTTTCTGCTAAGGGTCGCTGAAGCTGAGCTCAAGCGAGACATGGCCCAAAAATGCGTACTTCCTGTATACGTGTCTTTTACTCAAGGCGCCGTGTTGCAACTTACAGATGAAATCCAGTTCTACCAATGGATGCTTGCAAAACTATGTTCGTCATTTATCAGAAGCCTTAAAAAATCGGGATTTGTTCTTCCACATACTATTTTGTCAAATGGAGAAGATGCTCAAGAAGAATACCTGACCCGGTTAGTAAATGAATTTGAGAATTCTTGGAAACCTGGCCTAGCACAAGATGTTGACACTCAGTTTTTGCCATCAATAGATGACTTCAAAGAGGCCGTTGAAGATATCTGTGAAGAAGCAGAAATAGAATCCGTCAATTTTTTCATTGATGAAGCGGCTCATATACTTAGGCCCGCTCAACAGCGTCAATTTTTTGGCTTGTATCGTGATATCAACAGCCCATATATAAATTGTAACGCAGCAGTTTATCCAGGAGTCACATCGTTTGGCGACTATTTTCAGCCGATCCATGACGCAATCTTTATCAACCTTGAAAGAGATGTTACTAGCGTCGGATATATTGAGAATATGAGAAACATGGTAGAGAAGCAGGCTGATAGCCGACTCCTTGGGAAAATCGCACAGAACAGTAGCAATTTCTCCCTGCTAGCATATGCGGCTAATGGAAATCCTAGGGTTTTATTGAAAACATTGGTGAAGACTCCGTCAGTTTCCTCGCGAGAGGTTAATGCTGTAATAAAGGAGTTCTACAAGAGCGACATATGGGAAGAGCATTCTCTGTTGGCGGATAAATACTCTGGTTTCGTTGCGTTCATTAATTGGGGCAGAGATTTCGTCGAGGAGACTGTTCTGCTCGAAATGAAATTGAAAAATGACTCCTACTTAGAGGGTGATAAAAAAACGTCACGCTTTTTTTGGATTCATAAAGATGCTCCCGCTCGGATAAAAAAGGCGCTTGGGTTGCTTTGCTATACAGGGATAATTTCGCTGCATTCTGATGCCATAAAAGCTACAAGAAGCGATATTGGTGCTAGAT
Organism: Halomonas sp. GFAJ-1; assembly: GCF_000236625.2. Taxonomy (NCBI): domain Bacteria; kingdom Pseudomonadati; phylum Pseudomonadota; class Gammaproteobacteria; order Oceanospirillales; family Halomonadaceae; genus Halomonas; species Halomonas sp. GFAJ-1. The sequence continues at coordinate 97,871 of NZ_AHBC01000008.1, read as the reverse complement.
ACAGCGTTAACTTGGGATGCCTGTTGTCACTTGAAAATACGCCAGCCTCGACTGGAACTGCCATTGTAAAGAGTCTTACCGTAAAGAGAATGACGGAGTACGGGTCTAACCACCCAGCATACTCATCGCTAGTGACTGAACTAGAAGACTTTGATGACCAAACAATCAGTTCAGCATTGAGTGAGCAATTAGAAAAGCCTGTAGATTTTCTCGATCTTCCAGAGTGGCTTATAAATTCATTGAAGGGCTTGTCGTTAAATACGATCAAAGATGTTCTTGACGCAACAGAAGAAACTATTCAGCGGGCTTACTATGTTGGCGAAGTCCGGTCTAGATATATCAAAAATGAAGCCACTTCTGCTGTATTTGAATATCTGTCAGGGTAAAGAGTTAACAAGCCAAAGCACTCGGACGCAGAAATCTGCGCCGGTGTTTGGAGCGTTACAACGTCACTTCTTACGCTTAATATCGCGGTAGAAATTTTCGTGTGAGCCCAGGGCCATCAATTCAAGGACAAGAGCGCCATCGTCAAAGCTGTAACCCAGCAGAGTGAGCTGCTTGTTCATTTTGAATTTATGGACTCGCAGAAAGGTCAGGTCGCCTTGCTTCTGCTCGCCAATGCTGGGGTTGGTCATTAGCTCTTTAATGGCCAAATCAAGGTCTTTTTTCTGGTTGGGCTTGAGTTTCTTTACCGCCTTTTTGAATGTAGGAGTTTGTAATACACTCGTGGCCTTAACCAAAATCGTAGGCCTCCAGTTTTCCGGCGTCCCGTTCGGCCTGCGCGATGATGGCCTGCCTCACAAACTCATAGGGTAAATCGGGGTTATCTTCCATCATCTCGCCGATTTTTGCCCAGTGCTCTATTTGCTTGGGCGGGGTTCGATTAAGTGCTTTGGCTATAATGGTGGCTTTTTCAATAAGGTTTTGATCTAAACGAATGCTGTTAGTAGCCATCTGTACCTCCAACGTATATTTGGCTCAATTGTAGCAGTATGCCACAATTGAGGCAAGTTGTAACAAGACGCTGTTGGCGGACTGCTTTTCCGCTGGCGCTACTAAGCAGCCGCAAAGCGCGGCGTTAGGCGTCGTACTAATGTGTGGAGGTAGCTTTGGAGTTGAAGTTTCGGGAAACGCGTGAGGCAGATATTGAACAGCTGTTCGCTGTGCGGGGCCGAACCAGAGAGAATCCGATTCCGAAGGAGCGGCTCGCCGTTATGGGCATCACCCCCAAATCTACTGCCGCCGCTATGAAAGCGGGGGCGATCTGCAGCTGGGTGTCTGTTCATGAACATCAGGTTGTTGGATTTTGCAGTGGCGACCTGTCTTCGGGAGAGGTTCTTGTGCTTGCCGTATTGCCTGAATACGAAGGCAGGGGCGTAGGCAGGCAACTCCTGTCGCACGTTGTTCAGGACTTGCGAACACGGGGGCAGCACACTCGGCTCTGGCTGGCAGCCTCGCCAGATCCCAGAATCCGAGCGCACGGCTTCTATCGAACTCATGGATGGAACCCCACTGGCGAATGGGATGCTAACGGAGACGAAATCCTCGTGCTAGGATTGCCTCAACCAACAGCAGCCTAACCAACGCTTGCAGGGGACGAGGGCCTGGCATGATTTCGCGTGAGTCGCTTAGTTCAGCGCATCGGCCCCTCGCCCCTGAAGCTTCGGCGTTGAGGCTGTAGAAAAAACTCTTTGTCCGCTAAATTTGGCAGGATCGAGAAAAAATAGATGAGGAGTGGTCAGCATGCCGCGCTTCAAGCCTTATAACCACGATCAAAACGTATTGTGTTGATTAACCACCAATATCAGCTTCAGCCAGGAAGTTTTGAGCAGGCAATGCACTACCAAATCCACAAAATCTATACTAGCCGTGTTTTCTTCCTGACGATGGGCTTACAGCGGCACAATGTCATGCATGTTTCGCATACTCATGCGCCACTACAAGAGCGGCTCAGATGAACGTCCAGGCCAATATTCTCGTCACCTTATTACCCTGTTTCATCTCTATTTCTCGGCAATCAACGGCACCTAGCTTACGAATCAGCTTCTTGGCAGGCTTAACATTGTCGATTTTTGAAACCAGGCTGCTAAACCAGCGGCATTGAGTTGAATATAGTTGGCTTTCTCTTATTAACTTTTTAAGAAACAGCTGTTCGCCCCCTTTGCACCAAAGCTCGGCACCCTGCCCACCAAAATTCAGCGTGGGGGATGCCTTTTTTGTTTTTTGCTCGCCGCGACTCCGCGCAAGGTTATTGAGTTTAAGCTGGCTACCTTTAAGTGCTTCATCGAGCGAGGCATGGAAGGGTGGGTTGCATACGCTGACGTCAAAGAATTCTCCCGCTTGGATGATCCCTTCAAAAATATGGTTTTTATCGTGCTGGGTGCGCAACGTGAAGCTGTCTTTGAGGGTGGGGTTATGGGTGATAATCGTGGCTACGTTTTCAAGCGACTCAGGGTTGATGTCGCTACCTACACACTGCCAGCCGTAAATTTGGCAGGCTAGTAGCGGGTAGATGCCATTTGCTCCAGTCCCTATATCGAGCAGCTTGACGCTATGCTGCTCACGCCCAAGCCCAATTAAATCCGCCATGTAATGGATATAGTCGGCTCTACCTGGGATGGGAGGGCAAAGCGCGCCCTCTGGAATATCCCAATCGACAATATTGTAGTATCGGTTTAACAACGCAGCGTTGAGCGTTTTTACGGCCAAAGGGTCTGCGAAATCGATGGAAAGCCGGCCATGGGCGTTCGGTTTTACATGGGGAGCTAGTGCTGGATGGCTGTTTATGAGGGCAGGAAAGTCATAGCCCTGGTTGTGTAGGTTCTTCGGGTGTAGATCTTTACGAACAGGTCTAGCTCGGCTTTCTTCACGTCGATGGGGGGTATTCACAGTAATAGGCCTGAGGCTTGGCGTTCAATAGTCGAGTAGGTTTAGCTTAGCCTGTGATTATAACCTTAATAGTGGTGTTGAGCTTACCGGTGCAGGTGTTATCTCCAAGCCCACAGGCTTGAACGCTTAGCGCACTTGCCGAATGGGCGGGTACCTTGCTAACGAAATTAGCGGCGACGATGCGTTGCCGCCCTCGGGCCGGCAATGGAGCGTTTACAAATGGGTGTCGTGCCCGTACCCAACGTTGTCACCCATAACTCTGAACCTAGATAAACTTGCCCGGAACAGGGCTATTTTCTAGCACCTCGCGTATTTTCCAGCTCTTCAATCATTTTTCTCGCGGCATTAGAAAGCGTGCGATTGGTATGCACTAGATACCCCAGCGGACGGTGGATGGGGGCAGTATCTACCGGTAGCTCTACTAGCTCACTGTCGATCATGTTTTCGGGCAGCAGGCTCCAACCTAGCCCCACGCTGCACATCATTTTCAGTGTTTCTAGGTAGTTGGTCGACATGCTCACGGGCAGGGTTAGGCCTGCCTCAATAAAGCGATGGCCAATCAGTGTACGGGTAAAGGTTTTGGCCCCCGGCATCACGCAGTTGAATTCACACAGTTCCGTTAGGCTAAGTGGGCCGGGGCTTTGGCGAACGCGCGCTGCCAGCGGATGGTCGGTGGCGCAAACAAAGCAGAGCCGATCACGCCACAGCTCTACCACATGCAGCTGCTCAACCGGGTGAGGGGCGAGGGTGACAATCGCAATTTCCAGGGTGCCATCAACAATGCCTTGGTAAGCCAGTTCGGAATCCAGAAAGCGTAAGTCTAGGGCTACCTCTGGGTGGCGCTGGGTGTATTGCTTTAGCAGGGGCGGCAGGCGGTGCAGGCCAATATGGTGGCTAGTGGCCAAGGTTAACCGTCCGCCCACTTGGCCAGAAAGGTTAGCCAGCGCACGGCGGCTATCGTCTACCGTAAACAGGATGTGCTGGGCTTTAGGCAGCAGCACGCTACCCGCTTCCGTCAGCGCAATGCGCCGCCCAATTCGGTCGAATAGCCGCGTGCCTAGCAACTCCTCTAGGGTGGCAATGCGCTTGCTCACCGCAGGCTGGGTCAGGTGCAGCTGCTCCGCTGCACGGGAGAAACTTTGGGCTTCGGCAACTGCCAGAAACGCTTGCAGGCTTTGAGTGTCCACGAGTGACTCCCTGAATATGTATTCCAGTTTGGAATCTAAAGTATGAATAACATGAATTGCTTTTATGTGCGAGTCGCGTAACACTCTCTTTATTGCATACTAAGCAGCACGTAGAGGCTGCCATACCGAACTAGCAGGGCACTGCCCAGGAGAGCCACATGTCAGGTCAAACCCTTTACGACAAACTCTGGAACCAGCATTTGGTGAAGCAGCGTGACGACGGCACCGCGCTGATTTACATCGATCGCCAACTGCTCCACGAAGTGACCTCGCCCCAGGCGTTTGAAGGCCTGCGGTTGGCTAACCGTAAGCCCTGGCGTTTGGATGCCAACTTGGCAACGCCAGACCACAACGTGCCTACCACGGTGAAAGAGCGCGCTGAGGGCAACAGCGGGATTAAAGACCCGGTGTCGTTAATCCAGGTGCAAACCCTGGACGACAACTGCCTTGAGTACGGTATTGAAGAGTTCAAAATTAACGATCCACGCCAAGGTATTGTGCACGTGGTCGGCCCCGAGCAGGGCGCCACCTTGCCGGGCATGACCGTGGTATGTGGTGACTCCCACACCGCCACCCACGGCGCGTTTGGGGCTTTGGCCCACGGTATCGGCACCTCCGAAGTTGAGCACGTTATGGCGACCCAGTGCTTGCTGGCGCAGAAAATGAAGAACATGCAGGTGCGTGTTGAAGGTGAGCTTGGCCTGGGCGTAACGGCAAAAGATGTGGTGCTGGCGATTATCGGCAAGATCGGTACCGCTGGTGGTACGGGCTACGCCATTGAGTTTGCGGGCAGCGCCATTGCGTCGCTCTCCATGGAAGGCCGCATGACCGTGTGCAACATGGCGATTGAAGCCGGTGCCCGCGTGGGGTTGATCGCCGTTGACGATACGACGATTAACTACCTTGCCGAGCGCCCCTTTGCGCCCACAGCCGCGCAGTGGGAAGCCGCCGTGGCGGACTGGCGTTCGCTGGTGTCGGATGGCGATGCCCAGTTCGATAAAGTGGTCACCCTGAGCGCGGAAGAGATTGAGCCACAGGTAAGCTGGGGCACCAGCCCTGAAATGGTCACCGGTATTTCTGGCCACGTACCCGACCCGCAGGCTGCGCAAGATGAAACTGTGCAGCGCAGCCACACCCGTGCGCTTGAGTACATGGGCCTGCAGGCGAATCAAAAAATTACTGATATTAAGTTGGATAAAGTGTTTATCGGTTCCTGCACCAACTCGCGCATTGAAGACCTGCGTGAAGCGGCTAAAGTAGCCAAAGGTAATAAAGTAGCGGATTCGATTAAGCTTGCTATGGTGGTGCCGGGTTCTGGCTTGGTGAAGCGCCAGGCGGAAGCGGAAGGCTTGGACAAGATTTTCATCGAAGCGGGCTTTGAGTGGCGCGAGCCGGGTTGCTCCATGTGTTTGGCCATGAACGCCGATAAGTTGGGCGCGGGCGAGCACTGTGCCTCTACCTCTAACCGTAACTTCGAAGGGCGCCAGGGCTACGGTGGTCGGACCCACTTAGTTAGCCCTGCGATGGCAGCGGCAGCGGCAATTGCTGGTCATTTTGTTGATGTGCGCACTTTACCTGCTAACGACGCTACCCACGCCCAGGAGGCCTAAGCCATGAAAAAGTTTGAACGTTTTGAAGGGGTGGTAGCGCCGCTTGATCGGGCTAACGTCGACACCGACTTGATCATCCCGAAGCAGTTTTTGAAATCCATTAAGCGTACCGGTTTTGGCGTTAACCTGTTTGATGAGCTGCGCTATTTAGATGAAGGCCAGCCGGGGCAAGATTGTTCCCAGCGCCCGCTGAACCCTGATTTTGTATTGAACCAGTCGCGTTATCAAGGCGCGGAAGTGTTGCTGGCGCGGCGTAACTTTGGCTGCGGAAGCTCCCGTGAACATGCTCCGTGGGCGCTGGAAGATTTTGGCTTTAAAGTTGTCATTGCGCCAAGCTTTGCGGACATTTTCTACAACAACGCCTTTAAGAATGGCATCTTGCTAATCACCCTGGCGGAAGAGGAAGTAGACCGTCTGTTTGCTGAAGCAGAGGCTCGAGAAGGGTATCAACTAGACGTCGATTTAGAGAATCAGCGGGTGATTACCCCCAGCGGTGAAATTCTTGAGTTTGAGGTGGATGAGTTCCGCAAACACTGCCTGCTGAACGGCCTGGACGATATCGGCATCACGCTGCAGGACGAAGACGCAATTCGCAGCTTTGAAGAGAAGCACCGCCAGCAGCGCCCGTGGCTGTTCCGCCAGCCTGCATAAGTATTCAACTATAAGTGCTAAGGATTGAGCATGACTCATAAAGTGTTACTGCTGCCCGGTGATGGTATCGGTCCGGAGATCGCGGCCCAGGCGGCGCGTTTGTTAAACGCCTGCCAAGAAGCGGGCTTGGATATAGAGGTAGAAGAGGGCCTGGTGGGCGGCTCGGCCTACGACGTACACGGCGAGCCGCTCCCGGCGGAAACCCTTGAGAAAGCCAAAGCTGCCAGCGCCATTCTGCTAGGTGCGGTGGGTGGCCCCAAGTGGGACAAGCTCGAAGACCTAACCAAGCGCCCCGAAAAAGGCCTGCTGGGGCTGCGTAAGAACCTGGGCCTGTTCGGCAACCTGCGCCCGGCGATGCTTTACCCGCAGTTGGCCAGCGCCTCCAGCCTGAAGCCTGAGCTAGTGGCTGGGCTGGATATTATGATCGTCCGTGAGCTAACCGGCGGCATCTACTTCGGTCAGCCCCGTGGTATTGAAGTGCGCAATGGCGAACGGGTGGGTTTTAACACTTACATCTATTCCGAAAGCGAGATTGAACGCATCGGCCGCGTGGCGTTTGAAATGGCCCAGAAGCGTGGCAAAAAGCTATGTTCGGTAGATAAAGCCAACGTGTTGGAAGTGACGATTTTATGGCGTGAAGTGATGGAGCGCCTGGCGCCGGAGTACCCGGATGTGGAGCTTTCCCACATGTACGTGGATAACGCCGCCATGCAATTGGTGCGCGCGCCGAAGCAGTTTGATGTGATGGTGACCGGCAACATGTTTGGCGATATTCTCTCTGACGCCGCTGCTATGCTCACCGGCTCTATCGGTATGCTGCCGTCTGCATCGCTCAACGAGAGCGGGCAGGGCATGTACGAGCCTTGCCATGGCAGCGCCCCGGATATCGCTGGGCAAAACATCGCTAACCCGCTGGCTATGATGCTTTCGGTGGCGATGATGCTGCGCTACTCGCTGAATGAAACAGCGATGGCCGAGCGCATTGAAGCCGCCGTGGGCAGTGTGTTGGATGATGGCCTGCGCACTGCCGATATCGCATCAGAAGGCACTCGTCGCGTTTCCACCGTGGAAATGGGCGATGCAGTGCTCGCGGCCTTTGCCAAGCAGTAACGTATCAAGCACACCTGCTCACTAGTCAATTCCAAATAGCGCGTGTTGTAGAGCAGTGCCGGTCGGCCACCCCTGGGGTGGCCGACGTCGTGTCTAATATTTGTGTATAATACTTACCTCATTCTTAGCTGGAGGACTTCACATGTTGAAAGTCGGTTTCGTGGGATGGCGCGGTATGGTTGGCTCTGTGCTGATGCAGCGCATGCAGGAAGATGGTGATTTTAAAGGCATTGAGCCGATTTTCTTCACCACTTCCCAAGTCGGCCAGCCGGGACCCGACATCGGCGTCGACGTGCCTCCCCTCAAAGATGCGTTCGATATTGACGCGCTAAAAGCCCTTGATGTAGTGGTTACCTGTCAAGGTGGCGATTACACCAAGCCGGTTTACAAAGACCTGCGTGAAGCGGGCTGGAAAGGCTACTGGATTGATGCCGCCAGCACCCTGCGCATGGAAGATGAAGCGACCATCATTCTTGATCCGGTTAACCGCCATGTGATTGATGCCCAGCTAGCCAAAGGCGCGAAAACCTTCGTGGGCGGCAACTGTACCGTAAGCTTAATGCTGATGGGCTTGGGCGGGCTGTTTGAAGCCGATATGGTCGAGTGGATGACCTCCATGACCTACCAAGCGGCGTCCGGCTCCGGTGCCAAACACATGCGCGAGCTGCTGAACCAAATGGGCCAGCTGCGTGATAGCGTCGGTGAAGAGTTAAAAGACACCTCTAGCGCGATCCTCGACATCGACCGCAAAGTGACGGCCGCCATGCGTGGCAATGATTTCCCCACTGATAACTTCGCAGCGCCCTTGGCAGGCAGCCTGCTGCCGTGGATCGATACCAAGCTCGATAACGGCCAGAGCCGTGAAGAGTGGAAGGGCAGCGTTGAGACCAACAAGATTCTGGGCCTAGAGAATAATCCGATTCCCATTGATGGTCTCTGTGTGCGCATCGGTGCCATGCGCTCTCACAGCCAGGCGTTCACCATTAAGCTGAAGCAAGATGTGCCGCTTGATGAGATTGAAGACCGCATTGCCAAGCACAATGAGTGGGTTAAGCTGATCCCCAACGATAAAGATGCCACCATTGCTGGCCTAACGCCTGCTGCCGCAACGGGCACGCTGCAGATTCCGGTAGGGCGCCTGCGTAAGCTTAATATGGGCGGCGAATACCTTTCTGCATTCAGCGTGGGCGACCAGCTGCTGTGGGGTGCTGCTGAGCCGCTTAAGCGTATGCTGAAGATTCTGCGCGAGCAGTAACAGCCGTTACGCGCGTGCTGTCGCTATAGCATCAATATCATAGCGTCAACGTAGTTCCCGATGGGAAGCTGTTCGCAGCTTCCCATCTTTTTTGCCGCTGCTAAGTAGAAAGCTCAAACGCGTTTGGCATTCTAAAGTATGCGCAAAAACGGTAAGTTATGATAAAAAGAACCCAAACATAATGATGAGCGCGCTCAGCTAAATGTCGTTACATCGTTGAGATTCGCAGGCAGCAGGGGCTTAAATGAAACAGACGCACGCATGGTTATTGTGGCTACCGCTCAGTGCCGTTAGTTCCTTGGCACTGGCCGTCGGCTTAGGCCCGGCGTCGGTGAACTCACCGATGAATGCCCCCTTGAATGCGACCGTACCAGTACTAGACGCTAGCCAATATGCGTTGGACGAACTGCGAGTGTCTGTTGCTGATGAAGCGGATTTTACAGCAGCAGGGTTAGAGTGGACGCCGCTGGTTTCATCGCTGCGCGTCCAACTGCGTGAGCAGGCTGATGGACGCCAGTTGGTGCTTAGCTCCTCGCAAGCAGTCGATGAACCCTGGCTGGATGTGCTTTTAACGGTCTCTTCCCCAGAGGGTGAAACCAGCCAGGCCTTTACGCTGCTGTTTGACCCGCCCGACATGCTCAACGCAAGTAGCCGTAGCGCATCTCCCAGTGAGCAGCAGGCAGCGAATGCGGCGGAGCCTCGCAGTCAGCCCCAACCAGCGGCTGTTCCAGCGTCGCAAAACGCGTCAAGTGATAGCGCTCCCAGGGCTAATAACATCGCTTACGTGGCGAGCGGCGATTCACTTTGGGGCATCGCCGAACGGGTTAAGCCTGCCAGCGCCAGTGTGCAGCAGATGATGGTGGCGCTGGTTGATGCCAACCCAGACGTTTTCTCCTCCGGCAATATTGACAACATGCGGGTTGGGCAAACGCTCGCGGTGCCCAGTCGTGAACAGATAATGGCCCGTACTCCAGGGGAAGCCGCCCAAACGCTACAAACCATGCGACGCGCAACCGAGCGTGCTGATGCTTCAAGTACTGCTAGCCAGCCGTCTGCAGAAGCAGCAGGTGAAGAGCCTGCCAATAGCCCAGGTACGAGCGAGACAGCTTCTACTTCTGAGGCGGCAGCGCAGTCAAATGCTGAGCAAGGCGCTGCGGAAGCGTCAGAGCAAGAGGGAAGCCAGGAGAACGAGCTGGCGGGACTCGCCTTAAATGACGTGGTGGAACAGTTGCGCGAAAGCCAGGCCATGCTTCAGCTAGTGCTTGAAGAGCGTGAACAGCTGCGCGCTGAGCTGACTGAGCTGCGCCAGGAAGTGGCTGCGCTGACGGAAGCGCTTAACGCCTCCCAGCAGGAAGCTCAATCAGTCGCGGCGCTTGCGGTCACTGCTCCAGAGGTGAGTGGTGAGCCAGCTCTCGGCGCTTCTAATGCCCGTAGCGTTGCTGACAACCGCGGCTTTGTAGAGCGTATCTCTGACTACCAGTGGCCTATTGCCAGCGTTGCATTGGCGCTGCTGTTAGCGGGGCTTGTATGGTCACGCAAGCGCCGCGAGCGTCAGTGGGAAGTGGCGCCACTAAGTACGGCACCTAGTACCGTTACACCGCCTACAGCATCTACAGCATCCATGGGGCGCGCAGAGCCTCGTATGGCGGAGGCTCAATATCCAGGTTCGCACAGCACAGAATCTCGCAATCCAGAGCCCCATGCCGCCGAGCCTTTTAGTGCCGAACCCGTTGGTGCTTCTCAAGCGAGTGAATCAGTGCCCGGCGGTGCTGAACCGAGTGTCGCAGCATCAAGCCAACGTATGTCAACATTTGGTGAGGCGCCAGTGGTTAAGCCCAGCACTGCTAAGCCAGCAGAACCCGCCAGCGTAGATAATGATGCTCCAGAAGAAATACCTTTTGAGGAGAGCTCGCCAGCTAGCAGCGCTGATGACGAAGAGGTGCTCAATGCGGCGTTTCTGGATGTTCCCCAGTCAGTCGATGAGTCAGATGCTGAACCTGTCGAAAAGTATGTGGATGAACCCATCGATATGCTGAGCGAGGAGCTCGAGAAAGAGCTAGAAGAGCCGCTAGTCGTGGACAGCCCAGCGCCTGTAGCGCAACCCGAAGCGCAAGAAGAGGATCAGCGCTCTCAGCCTATTGATTACTACATTGACTACAGTCCCCCATCATTGAAGCAAGATGAAGACGGGGAGCAGAGTGCTGTTGAGGGTGGGGCGGCTGATGGTGCGACAGCTACATCTAAGCAGGCAAACCACACTGCGCGACACACGCCTAGGGTGCCCGAAGAGGAGTGGGAAATTGAAGAGGTGGCATTCGAGCCTCGACGCCGGGATAATGGCTAACTTTTAACCTCCTCTAGATGATGTGGCTTAATGACGCTGTTCTACCACTTTGATGAGACACAACCGCTGGCAGGCCGCCTTGCGATGGGCATTGAGTACGATGGCTCGCGCTTTTGTGGCTTTCAGCGTTTAAAACACGCGGCTTCGGTGCAGGCATCGATAGAAGATGCCTTGGCAAAAGTGGCGAGTGCGCCTATTCAAATACACGCCAGTGGCCGGACTGATTCAGGCGTTCACGCTACGCGCCAGGTCATCCATTTTGACCCGCCTGTTCAGCGCTCTGAAAAAGCTTGGATTTTTGGAACCAATACGAACCTTCCTAGGGATGTGGCGGTGCGTTGGGTAAAGCCGGTGGGCGATGATTTTCACTCCCGCTTAGGCGCACTTGGGCGCCGCTACCGCTATATTTTGCTCAACCAAATCAGTCGCCCGGTGTTAGAGCGCAGCAACGTGACCTGGTGCCGAGATCCGCTGGATGCCGACGCTATGCATCGGGCCGCCCAAGCGTTGGTGGGTGAGCACGATTTTTCAAGCTTTCGGGCAGCGGGCTGCCAATCCAAAACCCCTTGGCGGCAAATGCATTTTGTCGAAGTGAAGCGTTACGGCCCCATTGTGGTGATTGATATTCAGGGCAACGCGTTTTTGCACCACATGATTCGAAATATTGCCGGTGCTCTGGTGAGTGTAGGGCGCGGTGCCCAGGATGAAGGCCATATTGAGCGCTTGCTGGCGCTGAAGAATCGCCGCAAAGGAGATGTCACCGCGCCTGCTTGCGGGCTGCACTTTGTAGACTCCATTTACGATGAGCGTTTTGCGCTGCCTCAAGAGCCACTTGGCCCCAATCTGCTGGCGTTTACCGGGGAGTGGACGGGTGAGCGCCCATTGCCCGATAACCCGCGAATAGCCGCTCGGCGGAATCTCACCTTTAAGAAAAAAGCCATACCCGAGCACCAGGAGACCTCCCCGTGAGCACGCGCTATGCACGTACGCGAATCAAATTTTGCGGTTTCACACGCCCGGAAGATGTTGAGCAGGCGGTCTCGCTAGGGGTGGATGCGCTGGGCTTTGTGATGTGGCCTAAGAGTTCTCGCGGCATCTCACCGGAAACGCTTGCCACGCTGTCGGCCCACGTGCCTGCCTTTGCAACGCGGGTGGGTCTGTTTGTTAATCAGCCCGCTGAGCTGATTGAGCAGTGTTTGCCCTATTTAGATGTGATTCAGTTCCATGGGGATGAGCCGGCGTCGTTTTGCCAGCAGTTCGACCGGCCTTGGATCAAAGCACTACGCATGCGTGACGGTATCGACCTGCACCGTGCAGCTGACGAGTATGTTCAGGCCCAGGCGCTACTGTTAGATGCCTATCGGCCCGGTACGCCGGGAGGAACCGGAGAGACCTTTGATTGGTCTAGAATCCCCGCAGCTCTTGAAAAACCTGTTATCCTCGCCGGTGGGTTAACGGCTGCGAATATTGCCGCAGCGGTTAATCAAGTCGCGCCTTATGCGGTTGATGTTTCAGGCGGTATTGAGGCGTCGCATGGCGTAAAGGATGTCGAGCTAATGGCCTCCTTTGTTAAGCAGGTAGCGTTAGCCGACGCTCAATAAGTACATTATGTGGTCGCCTAACGGGCGGCTACTTTCTAAGTTAGTTCATTCATTATTTGCCTGTTCTGGCGATCTTGTGAGGTATGCCTGTGACTGTCTCAGCAACTGAAACCAAGTTCAGCGACCTGACCCGAATGCCGGATGCCCGTGGTCATTTTGGGCCTTACGGCGGCCGGTTTGTGTCAGAAACCTTGAGCTTTGCGCTAGAAGAGCTGGAGCAGACCTATCTTAGTCTGCGTGATGACCCAGCCTTCCAAGCAGAGTTTGACCGTGACCTAGCCCACTATGTGGGGCGTCCATCGCCGCTTTATCATGCCGAGCGTTGGTCGCAGTCGTTAGGTGGTGCGCAGATTTGGCTAAAGCGTGAAGATTTAAACCACACTGGCGCTCACAAGGTAAACAACACCATTGGCCAAGCGTTGCTTGCAAAAAAAACCGGTAAGCCTCGGGTTATTGCGGAAACCGGTGCTGGCCAACATGGTGTTGCCACAGCCACCGTGGCTGCGCGCTTAGGCCTTGAGTGCGATGTGTATATGGGCGCGGCGGATGTGCAGCGCCAGAAGCTAAACGTGTACCGTATGCGCTTGCTGGGCGCGCGGGTTATTCCGGTGGAGTCGGGTACTCGCACGCTTAAAGATGCGATGAACGAAGCGTTGCGCGACTGGGTGACCAACGTTGACAACACGTTTTATATCATCGGTACCGTCGCTGGCCCGCACCCTTACCCACAGTTGGTGCGTGACTTCAACGCGGTGGTGGGTCGTGAGGCGCGTCAACAGTCATTGGCGCAAATTGGTCGCCTGCCCGATGCGCTAGTGGCCTGCGTGGGCGGCGGCTCTAATGCCCTGGGGCTTTTTTACCCCTTTGTGGAAGACGATGCGGTCGCGATGTACGGCGTTGAAGCTGGCGGCGACGGTGTTGAGACGGGCCGCCATGCGGCGCCGCTTTCGTCTAACGCTCCCCGGGGGGTGCTACACGGTAACCGTACCTATTTGATGTCTGATGAAGCAGGCCAGGTGTCGGATACCCATTCGATTTCAGCAGGGCTTGACTACCCAGGCGTTGGCCCTGAGCACGCGCTTTGGAAAGACGTTGGTCGAGTCAACTACGTGGCGGCAAACGATAAAGAAGTGCTGGAAGCGTTTCGTGAGCTAACCCACATGGAAGGCATTATGCCAGCGCTTGAGTCTGCCCATGCGCTAGCGCACGCCAAGGTGTTAGCACCGACAATGCGCCCTGACCAGCACATTGTGGTCAACCTTTCGGGTCGTGGTGATAAAGATATCATGACCGTGGCTAACATCGACGGCATTGAGTTTTAAGGGCGAGCATGAATCGTATTGACCAGCGTTTTTCAGAATTAAAGCAGCAGGGCCGTAAGGCACTCATCCCCTATATCACGGCAGGTGATCCTGCCCCGCAATACACCGTTGGCTTTATGCATGCCTTGGTGGAGGCGGGTGCTGATATTATCGAGCTTGGCGTGCCGTTTTCGGACCCCATGGCCGATGGCCCTGTTATCCAAAAAGCCTGCGAGCGGGCGCTAAAGCAAGGCACTCGCTTAGTCGACCTGTTAGAGATGGTGGCGGAGTTTCGCCAATCAGACGCTACGACGCCTGTCGTTTTGATGGGGTATTTAAATCCAATCGAGCGAATTGGTTACGAGGTGTTTGCAGACAAAGCCGCAAGCGTTGGCGTTGACGGTGTACTAGTAGTCGATATGCCCCCAGAAGAGGCTGAAGAGTTTGGCCCGCTGTTAAAAGCGCGTGATTTAGCGGCGATTTTCCTGGTTGCGCCTACCACTTCCCATGCCCGTGCCGCTACAATATGCGCCCACGGTGAGGGCTATTTATATTATGTTTCGCTTAAGGGCGTGACCGGTGCGGCGACGCTTAACGCTGCAGATGTGGCTGACCACTTAGCACCGCTGCGTGAAATGACCGATTTGCCGCTATGTGTTGGCTTCGGTATTCGCGATGGGGTGACCGCAGCGGAAGTAGCGAAAGTGGCCGACGGCGTTATCGTAGGTAGTGCGCTGGTTAACCGCATTGCTGACAGCGTTGATGCACCCGAAACCATAGCCGGTCAGCTTAAAAGCGTGCTGGCAGAAATGCGCACCGCGATGGATGCCTAAGCGTGTGCTCTCATCGTCTACACTGATTTGAATGACGACACTCATCAAGCTTGGCGGTGCCAGGCATTGACGTATATGGAAGCCTTTTTGATATGAGCTGGTTAGATAAAATCGTGCCCTCCATGGGGCGTATCCAGCGTAAAGACCGTCGTGCCAGCGTGCCCGATGGCCTCTGGCGTAAATGTCCCAAGTGCGAAGCAGTGCTTTACCTGCCGGAACTAGAGAAGCACAACAGCGTGTGCCCCAAGTGTGACCATCACTTACGCTTAACGGCCCGTAAGCGCTTGGACTGGTTTCTGGATAAACAGGGGCGGGAAGAGGTGGCTGCTGAGATTGAACCCAGCGATCGCCTTAAATTCCGTGACTCAAAAAAGTATAAAGACCGCCTAGCGGCGGCGCAGAAAGATACCGGCGAAAAAGACGCTCTGGTAGCGATGCGCGGTGAGCTGGATGGCTTGCCCGTGGTAGCCGTTGCGTTTGAATTTACGTTCATGGGTGGTTCCATGGGGGCAGTGGTGGGCGAAAAGTTCGTGCGTGCTGCAACCATTGCCCTTGAAGAGCGTATACCGCTGATCTGTTTTGCAGCTTCAGGCGGCGCTCGGATGCAAGAAGCACTGTTCTCGCTAATGCAAATGGCTAAGACCTCTGCGGCGCTTGAAAAGCTTAAGCAGGAAGGTGTGCCTTATATCTCTGTGCTTACTGACCCGGTGTTCGGTGGTGTTTCGGCGTCGCTTGCGATGCTTGGCGACCTTAACATTGCCGAACCTAACGCACTGATTGGTTTTGCTGGGCCGCGGGTTATCGAGCAAACCGTGCGTGAAACCCTGCCGGAAGGGTTCCAGCGCAGCGAGTTCCTGCTTGAACACGGCACGGTGGATATGATTGTGCATCGCCACGAGATGCGTAATCGCGTGGGAAGTGTGTTGCGTAAGCTGACCCACCATAGTGCGCCAGTCGTTGAAGAGAGCGTGCTTGGAGACATTGAAATTGCTGAACCGCTAGTGGATGAAGAGCGAGTTGCCGATGTTGCTGAAGCCGCGCCGACAGAAGCTCACAGCGAGCACAGCCCGGCCAAGAGCGACGACTCGACACGCAATGCCTAAGTCTTTAGCAATGCCTAAGTCTTTAGCCGAGTGGCTACACTATCTTGAAACCCTGCATCCCGTAGGGATCGATATGGGGCTTGAGCGGGTGTCTCAGGTGGCCAAGCGGATGGGGCTGCTGGAAAGCCCCATTGCGCCACGTGTCATTACGGTTGCAGGCACTAATGGCAAGGGGTCTACCCTTGCCATGATGGATGCCATTGCTCGCGCCCATGGCCTGCGGGCGGGTACCTACACCTCTCCCCATCTTTTGCGCTACAACGAGCGTGTCACCATTGATGGTCAAGAAGCTGAAGATTCGCTGTTAGTAGCAGGTTTCAATGAAGTAGAGGCCGCTAGGCTTCAGTCGCCTTCCATTAGCCTAACCTATTTCGAAGCAGGAACACTCTGCGCACTGTGGTGCCTAGCCCAGGCAAAGCTTGATGTGGCGCTCCTCGAAGTTGGTTTAGGCGGGCGTTTGGATGCAATTAATATCATTGATGCTGATGTAGGCGTGGTGACAACGATTGCTCAGGATCATGCCAACTTTTTAGGCACTGATATTGCCCAAATTGGCCGAGAGAAAGCGGGTATTTTCCGCCCGCGGAAGCCAGCCGTGCTGGGTAGCCAATCTTTGCCGTCTAGCGTTGCTGAAACGGCTATCGAGATGGCGGCGCCCGTTTATCATCTAGGGTCAACGTTTAACCATGCAGCGTTTATCGACAATGCTGATGAAAGTTCCGGTGAGCATTTGGATGCCGCCGCAGCTTGGTGTTGGTATGGGTTAACCGCGGAGGGTGAAACTATTTCACTGGATGGGCTTCCTGATCCAGGGCTTCCGATTGATAATGCCGCCACAGCGTTACAATCCCTGGCGGTTTGCGGTGTGCGGCTATCCACTCGCGCTTGTAGTGAAGCGCTAAAGGCAGTCAGGCTTCCAGGGCGTATGCAGTGGTTGGGGCAGTGGTGCCTGGATGTGGGCCATAACCCTCATGCTGTTGAGTACGTGGCTCGTCGCTTACCCATGCCACCTGCCGGTGGGCGGCAATGGGCGTTAATCGGTATGCTTAACGACAAAGATGCCGACGGGGTGATTGATGCGCTACTCCCACGAATTACCGATTGGGTGTGCGTTACCCTGGAGGGAGAGCGTGGGCGTCCAGCGGTTGAGCTAGCGGAGCGTATTACCTCGCGGGGCGGGCATGTGCATTATTGCGCGGCGTCCCCCGAAGAAGGCGTGGCCGCTATGGCTGAAAGGCTTGTCCCCGAGGACCGAGTGCTGGCCACCGGGTCGTTTTTTACCGTGGCGGCGCTCTTGGCAAACCCACTGCCGCAAGCTTAAAGGTCCTAACCGTGGTGCTCGCTTAGCCTGATGGAGATGGATATGAAATACGGTAAAACGGAACGCATCAGCGGTATTGTAATTTTGCTCGCGCTACTGGCGATCATTGTGCCGTGGTTGATGAGTGACCCTGCTCCTCGGGAAGAGCGCCCCCAGCCTACGTTTGTGATTGAACAGCCTGTTCAAGTAGCACGCCAGGATGTGCCTGCACCTGAAATGCCGTCCACAATTAATGCCTTGCCCTCCTCTTCGTCCCAGGAGGGCGACGCTGTGATCAGTACGCCTATTGACGCTGAACCCCAGCAGCCGGAAACAAGCCAAGTATCACCCCCAAGTGAAGCCGCTTCATCGACTCAAGAGCCGGTTGAGGAGAGCGAAGCCACTAGCGAACCCGACCCCGTCAGAGACCCGATTGCTGAATTAATGGCTAGTAATACGAGTGGTAGCACTTCCTCAAGCTCTTCAGCGCCAACGCCTACTCAGCAGGGCGAGTGGGCAATCCAGGTAGGCAGCTTCGGTGACGTGTCTAATGCCCAGCGTTTGAGTGAACAGCTATCTGGGGAAGGGTTTAGCACCTATCGGCGTGAGCGGGATAATAATTTAACCACGGTTTATGTGGGTCCTTATGCCACATCTGAAGAGGGTGAAGCGGCAATGGCGCAGATTAAGCAGCGTGCCAATGTTCAGGGCTTGCTGGTTAGGGTAAGAGATTAATTTATGGCGCTTACTTGGATAGATGCGCTGTTCTTGGCGGTTTTGGGGCTTTCCATGCTGGCAGGTTTTGTGCGTGGCTTTATAAGGGAAGCGTTAGGCCTTGCGGCATGGGTAGTGGCGCTTATGGTGGCGCGCGTGCTAGCTGAGCCTGTCGCCGATTTAATGAGTGGCTTTATTGAAAGCTTTGATGCCCGGTTAGTGCTGGCATTTGTCTTAGTGATTTTTGCCGTCATTTTGTTATGCGGCATCGTTATCCGCTTGGTTCATGCGGCGGTTGAGTGGGTGGGAATGGGGTTGTTGAATCGCTTTGCGGGCGCGGCCTTTGGTATTGCCCGTGGTGCGGTCATACTCCTGATAGCCACTGTACTGATAACCCTAACGCCATTGGGTGGGCTTCAGGCATGGCAGGAAGCGACACTGCGACCAACGTTTATCGAGCTTAGAGACTGGGCAGTTAGCCAGCTTGATCAATGGGAGCGAGAGCTTCCCCAGGCGCCAGAGTCGCTACGCGATATCTCGCTCCCCGACATACGTGCCAGGCAAACACCTGCGGAGCAGCAATTGAGCCTTCCTCCGGATAACGAGTAGCCATCACGATTAGCGACGCCCCCTTTAAAGAAGCACCTGTGCTGTTGCATTCGGCGTAGGTGCATGTGAGTTGATGAACGTACGGGCTTACCCTGGTAAGCCATGGCATTAAAGCGAGGTAACTGGAATGTGCGGTATTGTAGGCCTTCTGGCCAAGCAGGCGGTAAATCAGGGAATCTACGATGCCCTGACCGTACTTCAGCATCGGGGCCAGGACGCTGCCGGCATGATGACTTGGAGCGAGGGACGCTTCTTACTGCGCAAGAGCAATGGGCTGGTTCGTGATGTATTTCACACCCGCCACATGGCTCGTCTTAAAGGTAACCTGGGCATTGGGCACGTACGTTATCCCACCGCAGGCTCTTCCAGCGAAGCAGAATCTCAGCCGTTCTACGTCAACTCCCCTTACGGCATCGCGCTAGCGCATAATGGTAACTTGACTAATTCCGAGCAGTTGAAACAGGAGCTTTTCTCAACTGATCTTCGCCATATCAACACCAGCTCAGATTCTGAAGTGTTGCTTAACGTTTTCGCCCATGAGCTGGGCAAGCAGGGGCTTCATTTAGAAGCAGAAGATATTTTTGATGCGGTTCGTAGAGTGCATCGGCGCTGCAAAGGCGGCTACGCGGCGGTCGCGATCATCAATGGCTTTGGTATGGTGGCATTCCGCGACCCCTTTGGCATTCGCCCAGTGGTGTTCGGTACGCGTCAGGGTGATAACGGCCAAGAGGTGATGATTGCCTCTGAGTCTGTGGCGCTAGACGTCGGTGGCTTTGAGCTTGAGCGTGACTTGGCGCCTGGTGAAGCTATTTTCGTCGATATGCAAGGGCAAGTGCATACCCAGGTCTGTGCAGATCGTCCGCAGCTGCATTCGTGTATTTTTGAGCACGTTTACTTGGCGCGTCCGGATTCTCTGCTGGATGGCGCCTATGTTTACGGCACGCGCATGCAAATGGGCCGCAAGCTTGGCGATCGCATTCTCAATGAGTGGCCCGATCATGACATCGACGTGGTGATTCCTATCCCCGATACCTCGCGTACCTCGGCACTGGAAATGGCCCAACACCTTGGGGTGACCTATCGTGAAGGGTTTATGAAGAACCGCTATATTGGCCGTACCTTTATTATGCCGGGCCAAACCCAGCGTAAAAAGTCGGTACGCCAGAAGCTCAATGCCATTGATGTTGAGTTCAGAGGTAAGAATGTTCTGTTGGTGGACGACTCCATTGTGCGAGGCACCACCTGTAAGCAGATTATTCAGATGGCGCGGGATGCGGGCGCTCAAAACGTTTACTTTGCCTCAGCGGCTCCGCCGGTTCGCTACCCCAATGTGTACGGTATTGATATGCCGGTTGCCTCGGAGCTGATTGCCCATGGCCGTACAGAAGAAGAGGTTGGTCAGCTGATTGGTGCTGACCGTATCTTCTATCAAGACCTGGAAGATCTGAAAGACGCCTGCCGGGAAGTCAATCCTGAAATGAAAGCATTTGACTGCTCAGTGTTTGACGGTAATTACATAACCGGCGACATCGATGACGCTTACTTAGCCGTATTAGAAGCCGGCCGTAACGATGCGGCAAAAGATCAGAGTGCGGGCGACCATGCCTTGGTAGGTATGCATAACCAAGACGATGATTTTGACGACTAGTCATGTTCACGATGTCTTCAGCAGGGGGCTAAGCCATGCACGATGATAGCCAGCAGGATGAGTGGTCGTTAGAGACGTTAGCGATTCGCGCAGGCCACCAGCGTACTTTTGAGCAAGAGCATTCGGAGCCGATTTTTCCGACCTCTAGTTTTGTATATGAAAGCGCGGCGGAAGCAGCGCGTAAATTTGGTGGACAGGAGGCGGGTAACGTCTATTCCCGCTTTACCAACCCCACTGTGCATACCTTTGAGCGTCGCTTGGCAGCGCTTGAGGGCGGTGAGCGTTGTGTTGCGACGAGTTCAGGCATGGCGGCCATCCTCTCAACGGCGCTTGCGCTGTTATCGGCAGGGGATGAAATTGTCGCCTCTCGCTCGCTCTTTGGTTCGACCGTTAGCTTGTTTGATAAATACCTGGGTAAGTTTGGTATTACCACCCGCTACGTCGAACTGTCGAATATCGCTGCTTGGGAAGAGGCTGTTAGCCCAGCGACCAAGCTGCTATTTGCAGAGACGCCTTCTAATCCGTTGTCGGAAGTGGCTGATATACAGGCACTGGCTGCGCTTGCCCAGCGCTGTGGGGCCTTGCTGGCCATTGATAACTGCTTTTTAACCCCTGCGTTGCAGCAGCCCATAGCACTTGGCGCTGATTTGGTGATCCACTCAGCCACTAAGTACCTGGATGGCCAAGGGCGCGCAGTTGGCGGTGCCGTGGTGGGCAAGCACAGTGTGTTGGAAGAGGTATTTGGCGTGGTGCGCACCTGTGGCCCATGCTTGAGCCCCTTTAACGCCTGGATTTTTACCAAAGGGCTGGAAACCCTCTCGCTACGTATGAACGCCCACTGTGAGAATGCGATGACGCTGGCGCGCTGGCTAGATCAGCATCCTGCGGTAAATAAGGTCTACTACAGCGGTTTGGAAGTACACCCACAGCATTCCCTTGCTAAGCATCAGCAGCGGGGTTTTGGGGCCGTATTGGGCTTTGAAGTAACGGGTGGGCAAGCAGGTGCCTGGCAAGTGATAGATGCTACGCGAATGTTGTCGATCACGGGAAACTTGGGTGATGTTAAAACCACGATTACCCATCCGGCTACCACGACACACGGTCGTCTCTCTGAGGATCAAAAAGCGGCTGCGGGAATAACCCCAGGGCTAGTCCGCGTGGCGGTTGGCTTGGAGAGTCAGGCAGATATCCAGCGGGATCTTGCCCGTGGTTTGGATGCGCTTGTAGCCCCTTAGCCTGTTTAAGCGATGAATTGAACCGGTCGCCGTTGGCCGGTTTTTTATTGACTTTGCGACCTAGCTTCAGGTTATCAACGGTTTTTACGAATGAAGTGTTCTGCTTTTTTCAGCAGTCTTTTTGTGTAACACCCGTTATGCTTTAGACATTCATAGAATAAATAAAATTAATCACAGAGCGTTTAGGCTTCACATATCAAATTAGATGGTAGAGATGGGGATTAATCGAATGTGGCGGAACACACAGTATGGTTGGGGTGTCATAAGTATTCTGTTTCATTGGTTGAGTGCCCTTACTATTATCGGGCTATTTATTCTAGGGTGGTGGATGACGGGCCTAGGCTACTACGACCCTTGGTACAATCAAGGGCCGTGGATACATCGCTCAATCGGCGTTTTGTTACTGTTGGCGACGGCACTACGTATTGGTTGGCGCTTGATGCAACCGACCCCTAAGGGAGAAGGGAGTCGTCTAGAAAAAGTCGCGGCCCATTTAGGACACATTGCCCTTTACACTTTATTGCTGGTGGTGATGGTAAGCGGCTACATGATTTCCACCGCCAATGGTAGGGGTATCAGCGTATTTGGTTGGTTTGACATGCCAGCGGTGCTTTATGGTTTGCCTAATCAAGCGAGTCTGGCGGGTGACATTCATTGGTACAGCGCGATTGCATTAATGTTGTTAGCAGCGGGACATGCGCTTGCCGCTATTAAGCATCACTGGCTTGACCGTCACTCCACCTTGGTTCGTATGGTCAATCCGGCTCATCGTCCCAAGTAACGCTCGTTGTTCGAACAAAGACTCAATCTGCACGCTGCTAGGGTGGGTAATACTCACCGTAGTAATTCTTAAGGAAAGAGAGGATACATTGAATATGTTGAAGAAAACTGCTTTTGCTACCGCTATTGCTGCCGCTGCTATGGTGCCCCTTAGCCAGGCACAGGCCGCTGACTACCAGATTGATATCGAAGGTCAGCACGCCTTTGTACAGTTCAAAATCAACCATTTAGGCTTCTCTTACATTCTTGGTACGTTTGAAGAGTTTGATGGCCAGTTCTACTACGATGAGGATGACTTAGACGCCTCTTCTGTAGAAATGGAAGTGCAGGTTAATAGCCTTAACACCAATCATGCTGAGCGTGATCGCCACTTCTTAAGCAGCGACTTCCTCAATGCTAGCGAGTACCCAACAGCAACCTTTACGTCGACAGGTTTTGAATCAACCGGCGACAACGAGGGCGTGGTAACGGGTGATCTAACGCTGCACGGCGAAACTCAAGAAATTGAAATGCCGGTTACCTTAATGGGCGAAGGTGACGACCCCTGGGGCAACTACCGTGCAGGTTTTGAAGGCAGCACTATGCTGACGCTTAGCGATTTCGGAATTGACATGAGCGACTTCCCTGAATCAATGCACGAGCTAGAGCTTTACGTGACGTTTGAAGGTATTCGCCAGTAAGTCTTGCTTAACTAAAAGCGCCACCACCCCAGTTGGGGTGGTGGCGCTTTTGTATGTGATGCTCTAGCGGTTTTTTAGTTTCTAATCGATCAGGGAGCATGCGTTTGGCAGCTTTTATGCAACAGCGTGAGTTGGCTATAACCCTATGGCGGCAAACCTGGCCAATGGCAATTGGTGTCTTGGCGCTATTGGGTTTTCAACTTGTGGACAGTGCTTTCATTGCCCGTTTAGGTACATCGCCGCTCGCCGCGCAGTCGTTTACCTTCCCGTTATCCTTTTTAATTATTGGTATCCAGGTGGGGATGGGGATTGCCATTGCCGCCCTTATCTCGCGTGCGCTCGGCGCGGGGGAGAAGGCGCGTGCTAAACGGCTAAGCAGCCTAGTACTTATTGCTGGCGGAGCGGTCATTGGCAGTTTGGTAGTGGTGCTATGGCTGCTTCAGGTGCCCGTATTTAAGCTGCTAGGCGCTGATGAAATAGCCCTGGGATATATTCGAAGTTACTGGGGGCCTCAGCTATTTTCTGCGTGGTTGGGGGCGCTGCTCTATTTTATCTATAGCGTATTTCGCGCCCATGGCGATACACGAACTCCTGGTAAAATGATGGTATTAAGTAGCCTGATTAACCTTGCGCTCGACCCGCTGCTTATATTTGGGGTAGGCCCGTGGGCAGGCTTAGGGTTGCCAGGAGCCGCTTGGGCAACGGCTATCGCTTTTTCTGTGGGGCTTTTACTGACGAGCGGTACTTTGGCGCGCTGCCAGTGGGTAACACGGCAGGATATTTGGCAGGAGTGCCGACGTTCATGGCGACCCTTTACCGGCATTGCGGCGCCCGCCATGGTGAGCCAGTTGATGCCACCGCTAGCGGCGATGCTAGCCATTACAGCCGTTGCGGGTTTAGGGGATACCTACGTTGCCGCCTGGGGACTTGCTAGCCGCTTAGAAACACTCTCTTTGATGGTGATATTAGCCATGACGATGTCTTTGCCGCCGTGGCTGGGGCGTTGCTATGGTGCTGGAGACTGGGGGCAGATTCAGCAACTGATGCGTTTAGCGATAAAAGTGGCCGTCATATGGCAACTTAGCTTAGGCGTGCTATTGGCATTAGCGGCACCTTGGGTCGCTATGGCTTTGGCGGGCAACCCAGAAGTGCAAGGAGAGTTGGCACTGGTGATCCGCTTTTTACTGCCCAGCTACGCCGCTCTGGGCGTCTGTATGCTCGTGGTGTCGGCAGGCAATGCACTTGGGTGGCCGCTACGTGCCATGCTACTTTCAAGTGCGCGTCTGTTTATCTGTTACTTGCCTTGCTTGTGGTTAGGCGCTTACTTATACGGGTGGGTTGGCTTAGCCGCCGGTGCGGCGGTCGGTAACCTGGCTGCGGGTTTAATGGCCTGGGTGTTGCTGCGGCGCATCTTATCCCGCCCGCATCGGCAGGCGGGATATGTCTCCTGATACTCGCGTTATTTACAGATTGCGTTTGTGGGGAGCTTCCTGAAAAGAGAAGTAGACGAATAAAACCGCCATTGCTAAATAGCCCATGACAAATTCAGGGGCAGCGTTAAAGGCTATTTCTGGAGCGTGCATAAGACCCACGAAAGAGAACCCAGCCGCAATAAGGGCAAAGACAGCTGCGCGCCGGAACTGATGGTCGATGACGGAAACGGTCATCGCACCTAAGAAAATAGCCATAAACATCGCGCCCTGGCCCATTACCACAATGGCGCTTGAAATATCGCTGACCACCTCACCGGCGCCGCGATTAAAGCGGGTCATCACGTAGTTGGCGAAGTAGGGCAACATAGCCAATGCGATAGCAGGGTAGTAGCGAGTGTCGTTGGCTTGGAATGCGGTGGCAATCATCGACATGCCGACAAACACCAAAATAGGTGCGACGACGGATACGGGAATAATGGCGGCTAGCGCTGCAATCAAACCAAACATGGTGGCCAGTGCGTAAACGGCTCCATTTAAAATACTGTACCCTCGGCCAGCGCCCATCCACTTAGCCCCGACGGTTGCAATATAGACCGTGGTAGGGAATACCCCACCAAACAGCGCGCCAATCATGGTGCCAGCGCCATCCACTGCTTGGCACTCACGAACGTCGTATTTGTCGCCCGCGGCTTCCATGGCCTCAACGTTGTTCATGGTTTCAATGGCGTTATAGAGCGTAATGGGCAGCACGACGGTGAGCACAGCCAGCATGCCGGTAAATAGCAAGCCAAGCCCCTCAAACCAAGCGAGGTTGGGCAGGAGTGGGTAGAAGCCTAAGTGGGTAAACGCATCGCTGAAACGTTCGCTGCCAGCGTCACCAATCAGGTACGCCATGGCAGTGCCTATTACAATGGCGAATAAGGACGTTGGCAGTTTGAAGGGCATGCTGACACGGGCCACCAAGCCTACGATGATAATACCCAGTACCAGTAAGCCGATGATTGGCATTTCCAAGGTTTTAAATAGCATCTCGCCAGCAATAAAGGTGAGTGCAACCCCTGCAACGGCACCAAGCATGGCGGCGCGGGGTAAATGGTACTGCACCCAGCGGCCAATAACGCTAACGAAGGCTTCAATCGCCCCGCTGATAAAACAGGCGGCAACCGCTACTTTCCAGGCGAGTTCAGCATCACCGGTTAACTGCTTGGCTGGAAGCAGTACGCCAAACAAAAATACAAACATGACCGGTGTTGAAATGCCGTAGGAGAGAGCCGTGACATCGCTACGGTTCTCTTTGCGGGCAAGACGCGAAGCACTCCACGCGTAATAAAAATTGCCTGCCATGACTGCAACAGCGGCGCCAGGGAGCACTTGGCCATAAACGATGGAGCTGGGGAACCCCATGCCTAGCATCGTAATCGAGATGATGACAAAGTTGGCAATATTGTTCTGAAACAGCGCGAAGAATGCGTCGGTATCTTCTTTTTTGTACCACGGGTAGTGGGTGCTGGCAGCCGCCATGTTAGGCCTCTTGATTATAGTGTGTTGTTTACAAGGCAACGCTGAGTGTGCCGAAACTCTGACTAATCGGTCAAGCATTGCTTTGTGCTGGACGCCGCGCGGGCGCCCCAGGCTCTGGCGGCAAGCGCGCAATTGTACACAATATGAGGCTTAGGATTGAGAGGCAGGTATATAAAAAATAAAAGAAAACGCCCAGGCGGAAAGCCTGGGCGCAGTCGTTCCGGTGTTAACGGTTTATTCGTTAACCGCTGCAATAGCCTTGGCTAAGTAGGGCAGGTTTTCGTGGGAGAAGCCTGCTACGTTGGCACGGCCAGAACGCACCATGTAAATACCAAACTCATCGCGTAGGCGGTCAACCTGTTCAGGAGTTAATCCGGTATAGGAGAACATACCCTGTTGTTCAGCTACACAGGCGTACTTCTGGTCGAGGCCATAGGGTTTGAGCGCTTCGACAAAATCGCGACGCAGCGTATTAATGCGGTCGCGCATTTCTGTCAGCTCTTCACGCCACATTTTTGTCAGCTCAGCATCATGGAGAATTTCGCTAACAATTGCGCCGCCGTGAGCGGGGGGATTGGAGTAGTTTTCGCGAGCTACAATAGCGATTTGCGAGCGGACGTTTTCCATTTGCTCGGTATCTTTAGCCACTGCAATTAAACAACCGGTACGCTCACAATAGATGCCGAAGTTTTTAGAGCACGAGCTGGTGATAATAACTTCATCTAAATTTTCTGCCAGCAGGCGCACGCCGTAAGCGTCTTCATCTAACCCTTGGCCAAAGCCCTGGTAGGCAAAATCAACCAGAGGTAACAGCTTACGTTCGCTCAGCACGGCCAGCACTTCTCGCCATTGCTCTGTAGAGAGATCAAAGCCGGTTGGGTTGTGGCAACAGGCGTGGAGCACCACGACATCGCCTTCCGGTATTTTTTTCAATGCGGCCAACATGCCATCATAATCAAGGCGGTTGTCGGCGTCGACATAAGGATATTTGTGCAGCTCAATGCCAGCAGCGGTAAAAATACCGTGGTGGTTTGGCCAGGTCGGATCGCTTACCCAAATGCCTTTGCCAGGCAGCTGAGTAGCCACAAAATCAGCGGCTAAGCGAAGCGCTCCGGTACCGCCGGGTGACTGGGTAGCGCTGGCACGTTTAGCTTTTAATACCGGTGATTCTGCGCCCAGCACCATGGGTAGAACGACTTCGCCATAGGCAGGAGCACCGTGAGAACCAATGTAGGTCTTGGTGGTTTCATTCTTGAGCAGGCGAGCTTCAGCTTCTTTGACGGCGCGCATCACTGGGGTGTTGCCTGCGTCATCGCGGTATACACCAACCCCTAGGTCGACTTTTTGTGGGTTGGTATCTTTTTTAAAAGCTTCGATCAGCCCGAGAATGGCATCTCCAGGGACTCGCTCAATATGCTCAAACATTTATTCGACTACCTCGTCGGTTCTGGCGGCAAGAATGAAGTCATTAATATGCAGGCCTTTGATTTCATGGAACCACCACGTCACTTCGGTACTACCCCATTGGGTTACAATCACCGGGTGGTGCCCAGCCTGCTCTGCTAAGTCGCCAACGCGCTGGGTAAACGCAAGCGCATCAGCAAAGTTACGAAACGAAAAGAGTTTCGTGAGCTTCATGATGCCATCGTGCTCCACAATCTGCCACTCTGGAAGTGCCTGAAGATGCTGTTGGCACGCTTGGGGAGAGAGCGGTTCGGCATTGCCATCACAGGGTTCGCAAGACATTTGGGAGAGCTTCGACATGGTGTACTCCTGTTGTTTACCTCTCCTCAGGGTAGAAGGCAGACACAGTCGCGGCCAACATCTTTAGCGCTGTATAAGGCTTGATCGGCTCTGGTAATTAAGCTGTCAAGCGGTTCTCCGCAGCGATATTCTGCCACGCCAATGCTGAGAGTTACTTGGCCTGTGCCTACGCCAAAATCGTGATTGGCGATAGCGTCACGCAGCCGGTCAGCGAGTTTATGGCACTGCTGTAGCGGTGTTAGCGGCAACACGACCATAAACTCCTCCCCGCCCAGCCTGGCAGCCATATCTTCACTGCGCAACAATGCCTGGGTTTTTATGGCTAGCTTTTTAAGTACGTTGTCACCCTCTAAGTGACCCCAGCGGTCGTTGAGCCGCTTAAAATGGTCAATGTCTATCATCATGATCGAAAGGGGCGTGCCATGGCGTGCACTGAGAGAGGATAAGTGGTTCAAGTGCAGCATTAGCTTGCGGCGGTTTGGTAAGCCGGTTAGGGGGTCCGTATCGCATAGCTTACGCAGCCGCTGTTCTTCTGCTACTTGGTCGGTAATATCCATCATAATCCCGTTCCAAAAAACGCCATTTGCCGCTGGCTCGGGCTTAGCACTAACCGCTATCCAGCGAGGTTTAGCATTTGGAAAAGGCAGCCTAAAGCGTGTTGAAAGCGGCAGCATCCATCGTGCAGAGCGCTCGATGGCAGACATGATTTTTGGGTGATCGCTATCGGTTAGCTGTTTGATCAGTTGATTAGCATCTTTTGCAAGCTGGTGCCGGTCGATGTGCTTTAGCGATTCGCCACCGCCTTCCAAATATGAAAAGCGCATCTGCCCGCAGTGGGACCGGTAAAATTGGAACACAACCCCGGGTATAAGGGGAACCAGGAGATCGGCACTCTGGGGTGCAGAAATGACGCTATCCACGGGCATGCGTGAATCTCCAAAAAAATGTCAATTAAAATTGATCGAACAGGTTAGCCCTAAATGCTGAGCAAATATGTAAGCCATTGCTGACAATGCTATTATTTTTAATAGTTAATTATCATTAAAAAGTTGTTTTTTATAACAAATTGTATTTTTTCTGTCCTGGGTATAAGTACTGAACAGAGAAGTATTGGCACTTTAAAACGAATTTTATTACTTTTTTGCATATGGATTTGATTTTTTATAGCTGGAGTTCTCCTTGGACGTTGTGAATGCACAAGCCGATCATCCTGACGGCAATAGAAATGCTTTGGGGGCAAGCAGTAGGAGTGCCGGTGTAGGCAGGCACGACGGCATGGTAAGTTTAGTGGGCGCTGGCCCCGGCGACCCAGAGCTATTAACCCTTAAAGCCTACAAGCGGCTTCAGGCAGCAGAAGTGGTGCTTTATGATCGGCTAGTGAGTGATGAAATATTAGCGATGCTGCCAGCACAGGCGGCCCGTTTTTATGTGGGCAAAGCGCGCTCTTCCCACAGTGTGCCCCAAAAAGATATCAACCAAGCGTTAGTTACTTGGGCCCAGCAAGGGAAGCGGGTAGTCCGCTTGAAAGGGGGGGACCCGTTTATTTTTGGCCGTGGCGGTGAGGAGCTAGAGACGCTGGTGGCTGCCCAGGTTAAGGTCGAAGTGATTCCCGGTATTACCGCAGCCTCGGGATGTGCCGCGTACGCAGGCATTCCATTAACCCATCGGGATCATGCACAGTCGGTTCGTTTCGTTACAGGCCATTTGCAGCAGGGAGAAAATACGCTGGATTGGCCTACATTGGCACAGCCAGGCCAAACCCTGGTGTTTTATATGGGGCTGAGCAATTTAGCCACCATTTGCCAAGCGTTAATAAAACATGGGTTAGATTCCTCAACGCCATTAGCGCTGATTGAACAAGGCACGACCCAGCAGCAAAAGACCCACATCGGCTCTTTACAGCAGCTGCCCCCAGCCTTTTACGCGGGAAGCATAAAACCCCCCACGCTGCTGGTCATCGGCGGTGTTGTGCGGCTACACGAAACGCTTTCATGGTTTGAGACTCAGCAGGGCTGTGCGGTAGGCTTTGATGAAGGTAAACATCCTGAAACTCCTTACAAAGCCTCTGAATAGCCAACTTTATTTGAGCCTTATAATCTTAATAGGCTATTGAGTTTACGCATCGACTGGCTAGATGCTGTTAGCTGTGTATGCTAGTAAGGAACACTTTTGGATAGTGAGCTCGCTTTAAATGCCACTTAACGCTGCTGGAATCGGTAGCTTATAAAAGAGAGGGACGCAGCATGTCAGAAGCAAACCACTCGGATCATCAACCACCGGCCAATAAGCCGGATATGAAAACGCTGTTTAAAGATAACCGCGTCAAAGGAATCGCAGGCATTGCCGCGATCGCTGTTATCTGGGCGATTATGGCGCAATCAAATGCTGGCACCCACAAAGAGCGCGTTGAAACGCTTGAAGGTCGTCTTGCTAATGTTCAACAAGAAAATAACCAATTAACCCAGCGTTTAGTAGAAGTCGAGCAGGCTGAAATGGACCTGACGGCTATGCGCGAAGAGCTGCAGGCGTTAGAGCAGCAGCAGGACGAGGCGCAGTCCAACCTTGAGGCAGCGCAGCGAGATGTTAGCAGCGTTGATGCGCGTCTTGAGGAGTTAGAGGCCGAGCGCGATACGTTACAGGAAGAAGTGAATAGCCTAAGTGAGCAGCTAGAAAATGCTGAAAGCGAGATGCAGACGTTGCGCGAAGAGCGTGATCAAATCGTCAGCGATCGTGATGAAGCACAAGCAACACTTCAACAAATAGAAGATGCACACCAAAGTGCTGAAGAGGCGCGTCAGCAGGCTGAGGGAGCCCGTCAACAGGCTGAGGAGGAGCGGCAAGAAGCGGTTCGAGAAATGAGTGCCGCTGAAGAGGCCCTAGCAGAGCTAGAAACTAAGGTAAGCGATGCCAATGAGCAGCTCTCAAGTCTAGAAGAAAACATTGAAACGGCACAGAGCGAATTAGAAGAGCTCCGTAGCGAGCGCGAATCTGCCACCAGCGAGCGTGATGCGATTCAGGAAGAAGTTGATTCGCTGACTGAGCTGCGCGAGGAAGAAGAGCAAAGCTTAACCCAGGTGCGCTCTGAGATGGACGACCTTATGGTTGCGCTGGATATAGGGCGTGAAGAGGTCGCGAATGTTGAAAGAGATATTGAGACTCGTGAAGAGCAACTTGCACGCTTAGAGGCTCAGCTTGACGAGTGGCGCACCGAACTCTCAGCCCTTGACGCGCGCTTAGGCGAAGTTGATAGTGCCGCAAGCGGTGAAGTGCCAACCCTAGCAGGCTTCGAAGAGAGCGACAGCGATGATGAAGACGATAGTGATGATGAAGACGTTAGTGATGAAGGCGACGAGAGCGATGACACTGAAGAGCAAGCACAGCAACAGTAATTGCTAAGCTAAGGTCAGCGCGTTGAAGAAGCGGATGTAGCTAACCCCTACATCCGCTTTTTTGGTTGTTGGTTTATGATTAGGCTCCCGAGGAGTATCATTCATCCAAAGCTAACAACGGTTGCAACGATAGGAGTGCCAATTATGGATGGGGTTAAACATATCGTAGCGGTGGCGTCGGGCAAGGGAGGCGTTGGTAAGTCGACAGTCACCGTTAACTTGGCACTGGCTCTTTCAGCGCAAGGCTACCGTGTTGGGGTGTTGGATGCTGACGTTTATGGCCCAAGCCAGGCACAAATGTTGGGTGTTAAGGAAGGCGTGCGGCCTCAGGCTGCTGCGGATAATAAGTTCTTACCGCTGGAGGCTCATGGGCTCCAAGCGATGTCGATGGCCTTTATGGTCAATACCCGGGAAGCTATGGTGTGGCGTGGGCCAATGGTGGTGGGTGCGTTCCAGCAGATGCTGACCCAAACCCAGTGGGATAATCTTGACTTCCTGCTCATTGATATGCCGCCAGGTACTGGGGATATCCAGTTGACTCTGGCTCAAAAAGTGCCGGTTGCTGGCGCCGTTATTGTTACCACGCCCCAGGACATAGCACTGCTAGATGCCCGCAAAGGCATTGAGATGTTCCGCAAAGTTAACGTGCCCGTACTTGGTGTTGTTGAAAATATGAGTCTTTACCACTGTGAAAACTGTGGGCATGAGGCAGCGATTTTCGGTACCGGTGGTGGTGAGCGTATTGCAGAAGAGTACGAAACTAACGTATTAGGACGTTTGCCGCTCACACTCTCTATTCGTGAGTTTGCGGATTCCGGTCGCCCCAGCGTGATTGCCGAACCAGAAAGCGCTGTCAGCCAAACGTTTGCTGAGATTGCCAAGCAGGTGGCGCAGGCCGTGAGCGGCAACGAAAGCGGCAGCCCCACAATTTCTTTTAGCGAGTGATGAAGTAACCGATGAGTATCAAATCTGATAAATGGATTCGCCGCATGGCACACAGTGATGCCATGATTGAGCCGTTTGAAGCGGAGCAGGTGCGCTACGTCAACGAGCAGCGGGTGATCTCCTACGGCACTTCAAGCTATGGCTATGATGTGCGCTGTGCAGATGAATTTAAGGTGTTTACCAATATCCACTCAGCTATTGTCGACCCCAAAGCGTTTGATGATAAAAGCTTTGTGGATGTGAAGGGTGATGTATGTGTTATCCCGCCTAACTCGTTCGCGCTAGCGCGTACCGTGGAGTATTTTCGGATTCCCCGCAACGTGCTAACGATTTGCCTTGGGAAATCCACTTATGCGCGCTGCGGCATTATAGTCAATGTGACGCCTCTAGAGCCCGAGTGGGAAGGGCATGTAACACTAGAGTTCTCTAACACGACGAATTTGCCAGCCAAGATTTACGCCCACGAGGGCGTGGCGCAAATGCTCTTCTTGGAATCTGACGAGGTGTGTGAAACCTCATACAAAGACAGGGGTGGCAAGTATATGGGGCAAAGAGGGGTTACCCTGCCGCGCACCTAATTTATTGCCTGTAACAAAAAACGCCTTAAATACTCCGTCATAAGTGGAGCAGTAAGGCGTTTTTTTATGGCGTTATAGCGGACTAGCTGTGTTCGATGTCCTCATCGAGCTCTTCTGCAGCATCGGCATGGGATAAGCGCATACCGTAGGGCGGCAGCGGATGGCCATCCATAGACGCGCCGTCAGCACTGAACTGCAGTCGGCCCTGAAGGAACCAATCGACGGCAATAGGCAAAATAAGATGCTCGCGAGCGTGGACCTTCTCTTTCAGGGTTTCCTCCGTGTCATACTGTGTCACGTTTAACTCTGCTTGCAGCACTACAGGGCCACCATCTAGCTCTTCGGTGACGAAGTGGACGCTACAGCCGTGATGAGAAACGCCATCTGCGAGTGCCCGCGCATGGGTATTGAGCCCTTGGTAAGCGGGCAGTAGCGAGGGATGTATATTGAGCATCTTGCCTAAAAAACGCTGCACAAACCGCGGCGATAAGATGCGCATAAAGCCAGCGAGTACAATGACATCAGGCTCGTGGCGCTCAATGACCTTGATTAACGCACCGTCATACGCTTCACGGCTATCGTATTCCCGGTGCGGCAGTGCAACGGCTTCAATGCCGGCTTCATGGGCACGCTTGAGACCGTAGGCACCGGGCTCGTTCGAGATAACCGCTACAATCTCACCGCTCAGGCGGTCATGGCTTTGGGCGTCGATAAGTGCCTGTAGATTGCTGCCGCTACCAGAAATCAAAACCACTATGCGACGTGCTTCGGCAGGCTCTGGTGTCATGCCATTCAGGGTGTCGCTTTGATACTCGGTGCTGCTCATGCCGGAGAGTTCTCCAATCCGTTCTGGAGCACAACGGCTTCCCCTTGGCGTGCAATAATTTGCCCGATCTGGTAGACCGTTTCGCCTTGGGCTTGAAGGTGAGCCATGGCATTTTTCGCCTGCTCAGCGGGCACTACAACAACCATGCCGATACCGCAGTTGAGCACACGATGCATTTCGGCTTCGTTAACGTTGCCCTTAGCCTGTAACCAGTTAAAAACCTCTGGGCGCTGCCAAGTAGAAAGGTCAACTTCGGCAGCCAGGCTGTCTGGAAGAACACGGGGAATATTTTCCAGTAAACCGCCACCCGTAATATGCGAAAGCGCGTGCACCGGAATATCGGTGCCGCGCATCATCGATAGCAGCGATTTTACGTAGATACGGGTTGGAGCCATCAACGCATCGCCCAGGGGCTTGCCATCAACCGTTTCGTCCAGCGATGCATTGCTGACGTCTAAAATTTTGCGGATAAGCGAATAGCCGTTGGAGTGAGGGCCGGAAGAAGCCAACCCAAGCAAAACGTCGCCTTCACCGACCTTGCTACCATCTAAAATGTCAGCTTTTTCAACCACGCCAACGCAGAAGCCTGCCAAGTCGTAGTCATTGCCTTCATACATGCCAGGCATTTCAGCCGTTTCGCCACCTACAAGGGCGCAGCCAGCCTGTTCGCAGCCTGCACCAATGCCTGTGACAACATCAGCGGCGATATCCACATCCAGCTTGCCCGTGGCATAGTAGTCTAGAAACAGCAGGGGTTCGGCGCCGGCTACAATCAAATCGTTGACGCACATTGCCACTAAATCGATGCCAATGGTGTCATGCTTGCCAAGATCCATAGCAAGCCGCAGCTTGGTACCTACG
This sequence comes from Halomonas sp. GFAJ-1, assembly GCF_000236625.2. Taxonomy (NCBI): domain Bacteria; kingdom Pseudomonadati; phylum Pseudomonadota; class Gammaproteobacteria; order Oceanospirillales; family Halomonadaceae; genus Halomonas; species Halomonas sp. GFAJ-1. The sequence goes on along the minus strand of NZ_AHBC01000008.1, from coordinate 63,704 downwards.
CCATCGGTTCCGGATACTAGAACGGGTTGCTTATAGCCTGCAGGCAGCTCACAAAGCGCGCCAAAGCCTCCTAGCCCGCCCATCACTTCAGGGCGTGAAGTGCGTTTAGCAACGTGTTTGATGCGTTCAACCAGCGCGTTGCCGGCATCAATATCGACACCTGCGTCTTTATAGCTGAGTGAAGGAGTAGCCTGAGAAGTGGAGGTCTCGGTCATGACAGGTCCTGTGAAGCCTATAGCAGTGCGGTAGTGCTGGCGAATTGGCCAGTGCTGGGGCAATAACGGGCGGATTGTACCATCCAGAGGCGTAAGCCGCATCGATGAGTGGCGTTATCCGATGCGTGAGGCGCTACTTTTGTTACTATTCAAACGCTAAGCCGCTCATCATTCAGCGTGCTAGGTGGCTAACCATCTATCCAGGAGGGAGACAAACAGAATGCGAAATTCGTGGTGGGGCGTCGTTATATTGTTGCTGCTAGTGGGGCTAGTGTATTTGCTGGATGCAATGCTGATGCCGTTTATTGCTGGAATGATAATTGCCTATCTATTTGATCCAATTGCCAATCGCTTTCAGCGGTGGGGAATGAATCGGCCGCTGGCAGTCTCTAGCGTGTTTTTAATCATTTTGCTGGTGCTAGCGATCAGTATGCTTATTTTCATACCTCTTATTGTGCAGCAGATAAAGCAGTTGGGTGATGCGGTTCCCGGTGTTTTCGAATGGTTTGAAAATGTGCTGGCGCCCCAGGTGCAGGAGTGGACAGGTTACGACGTCCGTGCTGAGTTGGATAATGTGCAGGAGACGCTCTCGGAGCACTGGCAAGATGCAGGCGGGTATTTAGCCCAAGCATTGGGACAAATTGGCCGCTCGGGAATGGCTTTTGCTACGTGGATTACCTACGTTGCGCTCATTCCAGTCGTAACCTTTTACTTATTACTTGACTGGAGCCGTCTGCTGGCAAGCATTGCGGACTTAATCCCGCGGCAGTGGGTCGATGAAACGTATCGTTTAGCTAAACGTTGCGATGATGTCCTATCGGCGTTTTTACGCGGGCAGCTGCTGGTCATGCTGTGTTTGGGTATTATCTACGCCCTAGGTTTGACGGTAATGGGGCTCAACTTTGGCTTACTGATCGGCGTTGTTTCAGGGCTGGTGAGTATCGTGCCGTTCCTAGGATTTATTGTAGGGCTGGGGATTGCGCTAATTGTTGCTCTGTTTCAATTTGATTCATGGTGGCCGCTGCTGGGTGTATTGGCGGTATTCACCGCGGGGCAAATTGTAGAGAGCGCCGTGCTGCAGCCAAAGTTGTTGGGCGATAAAATTGGCTTGCACCCTGTCGCGGTTATTTTTGCTGTATTGGCTGGCGGTAACCTTTTCGGGCTAACTGGCGTACTATTAGCCCTTCCTGCAGCAGCTGTTATTATGGTTCTTCTGCGAGAAGTTAAGGATTGCTACAAAGACAGTGCCCTTTATGATGCTGAACAAAGCTCATTAGAACATCCAGCACGCCATGATGGGCTTGGTCTTTACGACGATAGGGAGTCATGATGAGCCGAGTGCCGGCGCAGCTACCGCTAGGGGTGGGGGTGCGAGATGATGCGACGTTTAATAATTACTATGTCTCAAGCGCTAACGCTGCATTAGTCGAGTACTTTACCCGTCAGCTTCAACCTGAGGCCGAGCCGTTTTTATACCTGTGGGGTGCGCCAGGCAGTGGGCGTAGCCACCTCTTGCAAGCGGCTTGTCACGCAGCCTCTGATGCGGATAAGCGTGCGCTCTATTTACCCCTTGCTGATCTTGGTCATTTTCCGCCATTAATGCTTGAAGAAATTGAGCGCCTAGACCTAGTAGCCATTGATGATTTGGAGTACGTGGTAGGACGTAAGCGTTGGGAGGAGGCACTATTCCATGCGTTTAATCGTCTGCGGGATGCGGGTAAAGCGTTGATTATCGCTTCCAGCTCACCCCCAAGGCAGTTAGAGGTAGTGCTGCCAGATTTAGCCTCTCGACTAACCTGGGGGGTTACCTTTCATCTAAATCCCTTAGACGACGCTGAGCGGTTAGGGGCGTTAAAACTACGGGCCAATGTACGTGGTATGCAGCTACCCGAGGATGTGGGGCGCTATATATTGCATCGTGGCCCAAGAGAATTGGGCGAGCTGTGCCGGGCGCTGGAAACGTTAGATCAAGCGTCGTTGTCTGCTAAGCGTAAGCTTACTATTCCCTTCGTAAAGTCAGCCCTAAATTGGTAAAAACCCCCGCCAACAAACTGGCGAGGGTTTTAATTCTTAAGCATTAACCGGCTGCGTTATGGCAAACGCTAAGCAGTGTTGACTGCTTAAGCGGTTTTGCTCATTGAGCTGGCAGCTGTTTGAGCCTGCTTAACACTCTGTTCAGTCAGCTTTTGGCTTTTTTGCAAAAAGTCCTGCTGCAAAGAAACAACTTTATCGGTATCGCCCTTAACGCGCTCGGCTAGCTCTTTAGCAACTTTCTGCTGGCTTTCCATGTAGCCGCGAAGGCCTTCAGCGTCTTTAACGCTTAACAGCTGACGCATTTGTGCGATGCCAGTATCAACGTAAGCCTTGTTGGCATCCATCTGGGCATTCAACATCTTTTCAGAGTAGTCAATGCTCAGTGCAGTGTAAGCGCGAAGGGGAGCCATAAAAAAGTTATCAAACTGCTGGTTCATTTCATTCGTATTGAAAGTCGTCATAGTAAACACTCCTGTGCCGTTACTCACTAATCGAAACTGCTAGTGCTTATTGGCTTCAAGCAGAGCCGGTTAGTGTGGGTTATTCAGCGACGGTTACATGTAAAGCGTTCACCGCAGCTGATTCGTTGATCTTGCGTTGCAGCATAACAGCTAGTTTTGTGCAGTGCAACATGTGGTTCGTCTTACGTTTGACAGGGAGTCCATCAACATTCTCTTAGCTCAGTGTTTACCTATGCGAATGGGACAACTAGGTTAGAAATAATGATAGCGTCAGCAGACGCTCAGCTTTTTATCCCCTGTTTACCACCTAGGAGTGAGATTATGAATATGCGCATTGAGCGAGACAGTATGGGCGAGTTAGAGGTGCCAGCTAACGCTCTTTATGGTGCTCAAACCCAGCGGGCTATTAATAATTTTCCGGTTTCTGGCATGCCTATGCCTGCGGCCTTTGTGCATGCGGTTGCGCGCATAAAGTTGGCCGCAGCGCGCACTAACCACCAGTTGGGGCTGCTGGATGAAACACGTGCAAATGCGATTGAAAAAGCTGCAAATTCAGTGATCAATGGTGAGCATGATGATCAGTTTCCTATTGATGTTTATCAAACAGGTTCTGGTACCTCCACCAATATGAATGTCAATGAGGTGTTGGCGACGCTCGCGTCCCGCGAAGGCTTGGAAGTTACGCCGAATGACCACGTTAATATGGGGCAGTCGAGTAATGATGTTATACCCACGGCTATTCACCTTTCAGCCGCCATTGCCGTGCAGGCGTCGTTGCGTCCGGCACTACTAACATTACGCGATACCATTGATCAACGTGGTGAAGCTCTCGCACATGTGGTTAAAACAGGCCGGACCCACTTAATGGATGCCATGCCACTGCGTATGGACCAAGAGTTGGGTGCTTGGTCGAGCCAAGTTAGCCAGGCCATTGAGCGGTTTGACAGCGCGATGCAACGGCTGTGCTGGCTGGCTCAGGGTGGCACCGCGGTAGGTACAGGCATTAACGCCCCCGCAGGGTTTGCCGAAAAAATGGCAAGTGAGCTTAGCCAGCAAACCGGACTCACATTCACGCCAAACGATAGTTTCTTTGCCAGCCTTTCGTCTCAGGATGCCGCTGTAGAGTTGTCGGGACAGCTTAAGGGGTTGGCATGCGTCGTTATGAAAATTGCCAACGACTTACGCTGGATGAATTCGGGGCCACTGGCGGGGTTAGGCGAGATTGAGTTAGAGGCGTTGCAGCCAGGCAGTTCCATCATGCCTGGAAAAGTAAACCCGGTGATACCGGAGTCAGCGGCCCAAGCAGCCGCTCAGGTAATCGGGTTGGATGCAGCGATTACCGTGGCAGGGCAAAGTGGTAATTTCCAGCTTAATGTTATGTTGCCGCTAGTAGTCTCTAACCTACTAACGTCGATTACACTGATGAGTAATGCGTCACGCCTACTTGCCGAGCGTGCTATCGCAACGTTTAAAGTAAGGGAAGATAATCTGCAAGAGCCGCTGGCGCGTAACCCTATTTTGGTCACCGCGCTAAATAGTACTATTGGCTATAACGCGGCAGCTGCGATTGCCAAAAAAGCCTATCACGCTGGGCGGCCAATTATTGATGTGGCGGAAGAAGAGACGGATCTCGACCGAAAAACGCTTGAGCGGTTGCTAGATCCCGCCGAACTCACGAAAGGGGGAGTGCCTGAGTAGAACCGATGCATTGCGATTCGGCGTGAGCACGTGTGTTTAGAGTAGCTACCTGGGTAGATGAGCACTGATATTAGCGCGTTTTTTTCCTTTTAACGCCTTAGTTTTGCCCTTGAGAAACTTAAAAACAGCTTGCAATTCAGCTATGAAGCCGTAGAATACGCATCCGTTGCACAGCAGGACCATAGCTCAGTTGGTTAGAGCGCCACGTTGACATCGTGGAGGTCGGCGGTTCAAATCCGCCTGGTCCTACCAATGCATGCAGCCTTTTTTACAGGACCATAGCTCAGTTGGTTAGAGCGCCACGTTGACATCGTGGAGGTCGGCGGTTCAAATCCGCCTGGTCCTACCAAGATTCGATAAAAACGCCTCGTTCTTTGAACGGGGCGTTTTTTTGTGTCGGTAGGCGGGCGCTAGTCGTTGTTGGTCGCGCAAGGAAGGTCGGTTTGGCTTATAAAAGTAGCCACTAGCGCTTCCATTCCAGCTTGGTCTTCTTGGCTAAAGCGAGTGTGCTGCGGGCTATCCAGATCAAGTACTCCCCATAATGTGTTATCTACGATAACGGGAATAACCAACTCTGAGCGTGACGCTGAATCGCAGGCAATGTGGTCGGCAATAGCGTGAACATCGTCAATACGTTGGGTTGTTTGCTGTCGTGCGGCGGCACCACATACCCCTTTATTGAAGGGAATAGGGTTGCAGGCTGGCTTTCCTTGAAAAGGGCCTAGACTAAGCACATTGGGCTGGCGCTGCAGGTAAAAACCTACCCAATTGAGCTCGCCAATGGCTTGGTAAATAAACGCGCAGGTTTGGGCACTGTTGGTTAACCAGTCCCGGGTATCTAACAGTGACTCAAGCTGGCGGTTGAGCAGCGCATAATCCACAGCGGCCATACTGACTCCTGGGTTAAAGCGGTTAAAATAGAAAGAGGTAAAACACATCAGGCCAGCCCTTAGGCTGGCCTGATGCTAGTGACATGCAGCGTGCTTTGAGGCTGAAATTACTCGATCCAGCCCGGTACAGCGCCGCCTTTGAACAGCTCTTCAGCTTTAGCGATAACTTCATCACGCTGGTAAGCATCTACTAGCTGGCGGATATCTTCGCGCTCTTCATCCCCTCCGCGCACGGCAATCAAGTTTACGTAGGGAGACTCTGGGCCTTCTTTAATCAGCGCGTCATCAAGATGCAGGCCTGCTGGCTGAGCAAAGGTGTTATTAATGAAGGCAAGGTCAACATCGGGCAGTACGCGGGGCAACTGCGCTGCTTCAATTTCCCGGAAGCGGAAGTTGCGCGGATTTTCCGCGATATCAATGGGGGTAGCTTCAAGGTTGCTAGGGTCATTCAGCGTGATTAGCCCCTTGTTGTGCATCAGTATCAGCGCACGGCCTTCGTTAGAGGGGTCGTTGGGCAGGGCAATCTGCGCGCCATTGGGTAGATCATCGATACTGTCATGCTTTTCAGAGTATGCGCCAATAGGGTAGACGAACGTGTAACCTGCAATCGCAAGGTCATATCCGCGGTCGTTTACCATCGCCTGTAGGTAGGGTTCGTGCTGATAGGCGTTAGCGTCAAGGCTGCCGTCGGCTAAGGCGGCGTTAGGGGTAACGTAATCAGTGAACTCAATGATTTCGACGTTTAGGTCGAACTCTTCTTTTGCAATTCGAGCCGCTACTTCCATCACTTCAGTTTCTGGGCCTGCCACGGTGCCCATCTTGATGGTGCGTGTTTCAGCGTTGGCGACATTAATGGCTAAGGCAAGGGCGGTGAGACTGCCGATAATGACTTTTTGCATAGCGTTTCTCCTGGAGCGTTATTGGAAGCTGATCCAATAATGAGGTAATAAAAAACAAATGTCTAATGCGTTTTAGTTATATTTGTGGCATGTCTTCGTATGGCTATTTCCGGTCGCTTTTACGCACCAAATAATCGCCCAGGCTTTGGAAGCCCTGCACCATCACCACCAAAATAACGACGGTGATGAGCATGATGGTTGGGTTGAAGCGATTGTAGCCATAGCGAATGCCAAGATCGCCAAGCCCGCCGCCGCCCACAGCGCCGGCCATAGCAGAGTAGCTAACCAGGGTAACCAGAGTAATTGTTAAGCCTGTAATAATGCCGCCCCTTGCTTCAGGGATAAGCACCTTGCAAATGATTTGCCAAGGCGTTGCGCCCATGGACTGCGCCGATTCAATCAGGCCGGGGGAGATTTCATTAAGTGCCCCTTCTATTAACCGCGCAACGAAAGGTATGGCGGCAATGGTTAGCGGAACCGAAGCGGCGTTGATGCCAATAGATGTGCCCACTAGCATGCGGGTGAAAGGAATAATCGCAACCATAAGGATAATGAAGGGAATTGAGCGGCCAATATTAGTAACAATGCCTAGCACCTGATTAAGCACCGGCATGGCTAAAATTTGCCGTGGGCGTGTTGCGTAGAGCATGACCCCAAGCGGCAGGCCAATCAGTGTTGAGATTAACCCTGATATCGCCACCATATAAAGCGTATCCAGCGTGGCTTGTAAAATAAGATTAAACATTGCGCTGGACATGACCCAGTACCTCTACCTGTAATTGATGTGCTTCTAAATACGCCATAGCTTCTTGGGTTTGAGCGGTGGTGCCTAGCAGTTCGGCAATCATTAGCCCAAGCGTGCGCTCCTGGATAGATTCGACCTTGGCTTGCAAGATGCTTACATCAACACCGCATTCACGGGCAAGACGAGATATAAGCGGTGTCGAAACCGCATCCCCCGAGAAGGTTAGCCTTACCACAGGGTGTGTGTGCTCGCCCGGTGAGTCGTTGAGACGTTCAATAAGCTCTTTGGGTGGGCTTAACTGTAAAAAATCATTGAGAAATTCCCGTCCTAGCTGAGTGCTAGGCGCTGTGAAAAAGTCGCCTACTTCGGCATCCTCAACCAGTTTGCCGTCTGAAATTAAGCTAACCCGGTGGCAGATAGACTTCACCACTTCCATCTCGTGGGTAATCAATAAAATAGTAATACCTAGCTGCTTATTAATGCTTCTTAAAAGCTCAAGAATAGAACCCGTTGTCTGTGGGTCGAGGGCAGAAGTGGCTTCGTCGCACAGCAGTACGTTGGGTTTGCTAGCTAACGCGCGGGCAATCGCAACGCGCTGTTTTTGGCCACCGGAGAGCTGGGCAGGGTACTGCTGGGCTTTATCGGCTAAGCCGACCATCTCTAACAGCGGCAGCACGCGTTCTTTAATAGCGCTGCGTTTCTGACCCATTAGCTCCAGGGGAAGCGCGACATTATCAAACACCGTACGCGTTGTTAGCAGGTTAAAGTGCTGAAAAATCATGCCAATACGATGGCGAGCTTGGTTCAGGGCGGAGCGCTTTAATAGCGTCATTTCCTGACCATCAACCGTGACGCTGCCGCTAGTGGGGCGCTCTAAAAGGTTGACGCAGCGAATGAGCGTTGACTTGCCTGCGCCGGAAAGGCCAATGACGCCGTGGATGGTGCCTTTGGGTATTGTTAAATTAACTTCTTTTAAGGCATGGACGGCATTTTTGCCGCTGCCATAGGTTTTACTAACGTTACTAAGCTTAATCATAGCGTCTGCCTTAGATCGTAGGCCGAAGACGGGGGAGTGCGAGGGGGCGATCGTAGGGCGGGAAACAAAAAAAGGCCACCCTGACGGGTGGCCATCAACGCTGGACACACCCTTTTAGCTGCACTTCACCACGCCGTAGGCTTGGTGGACGCCCGCAATCTGGGTACAAATCGGCGTCATTACATTTGCGGCGAAAGTCTAAAGAGGCCAGGGTGGTTTGTCAAACCAAACCATTCGTTTTTATGTGTTTTAGCCATATAAATGGAGTTTTAAACTGTTTAGGCGTTGTTTTTTAGGTCTAAATCTTTTTTTAGGGGTGAGAGGCAGTCGCTAGCAGTAAAAACGATTGTTTAAGCCACCATGGGGCTGGGCGCTGCGTTAAAGGGCATACCTGCACAAGGTCGGCGCATTAGTAGTAAGCTTGCGCAAATTTTCATACGCATTTTAAACAGACGAGCGTTTCGATAAGGAGTGGCAATATGTTTACCGGCATTGTGCAGGGTATTGCAGAGGTGGTGGAGGTGCGCGAGCTTGAGGAGTTTCGTACCCATGTTGTCGCATTGCCAGCAGAGATGCGTGAAGGTTTGGCAATCGGTGCCTCGGTCGCCCATAACGGTGTCTGCTTGACCGTAACGGCGATAGACGGGGACAACGTTAGTTTCGACCTGATGCGTGAAACGCTGAGATTGACTAATCTTGGTGCAATATCGCCAGGGCAGTGCGTCAATATAGAGCGTGCCGCACGTTTTGGGGATGAGATAGGCGGACATTCAATGTCAGGCCATATTATTTGTATGGCGAGGGTGGTGGCAATTGAAGAAGCGCCAAACAACCGCAGGCTTTGGTTTTCACTGCCTGAAGAGATTAGTCGGTTTGTGTTTGAGAAAGGCTACATTGGTGTCGATGGTATCAGTTTAACGGTTGGCGATGTGCGGCCTAGCCCTAATGGGGGGGGGGTTGAATTCAGTGTGAATTTAATTCCTGAAACGTTGCTACGCACCATGTTAAAAGAGCGTGTCATTGGCGATCAGGTCAACATAGAGATTGATCCGCAAACACAGGTAATCGTAGAGACCGTTGAGCGGGTACTGGCAGGCCTCCGGTAAGCTTCTATTTTCGCATTCCCTGACCGATCGGTTAATTCATGGCCCGAAGTTTGCTAGCCAATAAGTAGTGGGTAATATTCCCGCTTTAGCTAGCCGCACGTTAGGTACTCGCATCGCGTAGTACCTTTCGGTAGTATGTGCGGCTTTTCTCGCACCAAGGGACGCATTCAGCGTTAGCGCGAAGGACAAAAACTACATGAAACTACTGGATAACTACTTCAAGCTCACCGAGCAGAAGACAAACGTGAAGACCGAGGTGATTGCGGGTATCACCACGTTCCTCACCATGGCGTATATCATCTTCGTTAACCCAAGCATTCTTTCAGAAGCTGGGATGGATTATGGCGCCGTCTTTGTTGCCACCTGTGTTGCCGCCGCGATTGGCTGTTTCATCATGGGGCTGTGGGCTAACTACCCTATTGCTCAAGCGCCTGGTATGGGCCTAAACGCCTTCTTTACCTATGGCGTTGTATTGGGAATGGGGTATACCTGGGAGGCTGCCTTGGGGGCGGTGTTCTTCTCAGGTTTTGCGTTTTTCCTACTGAGTATTTTCAAAGTGCGTGAGTGGATTATTAATTCAATTCCACTCTCGTTGCGCCTAGGTATTGCGGCAGGTATCGGCCTTTTTCTAGCGATGATTGCGCTTAAAAATGCCGGTATTGTGGTGTCTAATCCTGCAACCTATGTCGCGTTGGGAGACCTCTCCCAGCCGCCTGCGCTTTATGCGCTGCTAGGCTTTTTTGTTATTACTGCGCTGGCGTATCTGAAAGTCACTGGTGCAGTGATGATCGGTATTTTAGGTGTCACTGTGCTGGCGATGCTTTTTGGCCATAACCAGTATGGTGGCATTATGTCGATGCCGCCGTCTGTCGCGCCAACCTTTATGGCAATGGATTTGATGGGCGCGCTTGATGTGGCGATGCTGAGCGTTATTTTTGCATTTTTGTTTGTTGATCTATTTGATACCTCTGGCACCTTGGTGGGCGTTGCTCATCGTGGAAAGCTGTTGGATAAAGACGGCAAACTGCCGCGCATTGGTCGCGCTATGATGGCAGATAGCACAGCGTCCATGGCCGGTGCTGCACTGGGTACATCCACCACTACCAGCTACATTGAATCTACAGCGGGTATTGCCTCCGGTGGCCGCACGGGATTAACCGCAGTAGTCGTCGGTGTGCTTTTCCTCATCAGTCTATTTTTTGCGCCGCTGGCTGGGTCTATACCCGCCTACGCAACCGCTGGAGCACTGCTTTATGTGGCGGTGTTAATGGCGGGCAGCTTGGCTCACGCAAACTGGGAAGACCCCACAGATGCTGCGCCAGTGCTTATTGCTGCGCTGGCTATGCCGCTTACGTTCTCGATTGCGGAAGGTATAGCGCTAGGGTTTATCAGCTTTGTGGCAATTAAAACGCTGTCGGGTCGTTTCAAAGACTTGAATCCAGCGGTGATTATATTGGCCCTGCTGTTTGCGGCAAAATTCCTATTCTTGGGTTAATACCCTGTTTTTTTACTAATCAATGAGAGACGCGATGAGCATCTACGGCGATTACATTAAGTCCGTTATTCGCACGGTTCCCGACTGGCCCGAGCAGGGGGTGAATTTTCGAGATATTACGCCCCTGCTACAAAACAGCGCTGCTTTTCGCAAGCTGATTGATAGCTTTGTGCACCGCTACCAGGAGATGAACTTAGATGCCATCGCGGCAATTGATGCACGGGGGTTTATTATTGGTGCCCCATTAGCCTACGAGCTGGGCTGCAGCTTTGTACCCGTGCGCAAGAAGGGCAAACTGCCTTTCAAAACAATCAGTGAAACCTACACGCTTGAGTATGGTCATTCGGAAGTTGAGCTTCACTCGGATGCCTTTCAAAAAGATGACCGGATTCTGCTGATGGATGACCTTATTGCGACCGGCGGTACCATGCTGGCGGCTGCTAATCTGATTCAGCGCAGCGGCGGCCACGTTGTTGAGACCGCAACGATTATTGATTTGCCTGAACTGGGTGGATCTCAGAAAATTCGCGATGCTGGTTATAGCGTATTCGCGGTATGTTCATTTAACGAAGACGAGTAATGCCTCCTATGAGCAGCGAACGCTATCACCAACACTTCACCGTTTCCTGGGATCAATTGCACCGCGATGTGCGCCAGCTGTGCCATCAGATGATCGAGCGTGACTTTAAAGGCATTGTGGCGATTACGCGTGGCGGGTTAATTCCAGCGGCGCTGATTGCTAGGGAGCTGAATATTCGCCTGATCGATACGGTCTGTATCAAGAGCTATGATCATATGGATCAGGGTGGTCTGGATATAATGAAAGGCGTTGACCATGATGGCGACGGTTGGCTGCTGGTAGATGATCTAGTCGATACCGGTAAAACTGCACGTGCTGTGCGTAAAATGCTGCCCAAGGCTCATTTCGTCACTATTTACGCTAAGCCGGATGGCCGCCCCTTGGTAGATCAATACCTTACCGAAGTGGGCCAACAATGTTGGATCCAGTTCCCTTGGGATATGGGGATTGCCTACGTTGAACCCCTCGTCGATCAAATGAAAAAGTAATATGTCTAGCCCCTTACCTAACGACTGGCATCAATGGCTTGGGCAAGAGTTCCAGGCTGACTACATGAAGACTTTGAAGCACTTTTTGGCTCAGGAAAAAGCGGCCAAGAAAGTTATCTACCCACACTCAACCAATTGGTTTAGAGCATTTGAACTGACGCCGTTGAGTGAGGTTAAGGTCGTTATATTGGGGCAGGACCCCTACCATGGGCCTAATCAGGCCCATGGGCTCTGTTTTTCTGTACAGCCTGGTATTCAGGTGCCGCCGTCACTGGTAAATATCTATAAAGAGTTGGCCAGTGATGTTGGTTTTACGCCGGTTCGCCATGGGTTTCTAGAGCATTGGGCCAGGCAGGGTGTGCTGCTTTTGAACACAGCGCTAACCGTTGAGCAGGGCAATGCGGCATCTCATCGGGGGAAGGGGTGGGAACCTTTTACCGACCGCGCCATTGAAACCGTCAATCAACATGCTGACCCCTGTGTTTTCTTGCTTTGGGGTAGCCATGCACGCCAAAAAAAATCCCTGATTGATCAAGGGCGGCATTTAGTGCTGGAGTCCCCGCACCCATCGCCGTTATCAGCACATCGGGGGTTCTTTGGTAATCAGCACTTTTCCCGTTCTAACCAATTCTTGATAGATAACGGGCGCTCGCCGATTGCGTGGCAATTGCCGGAAACCCCTTAACCTAATGGTCAGTTGCGGGTAGAATGGCGCGCAATTTTGTAAGCCTGTCGATGCGACGCTAGTCGCCATCCTGAATCTCCTGCAGTGAGGTAGTCCCATGAGTGTCTATGCCATTAACCATCCGCTTGTTCAACATAAACTGGGACTGATGCGGGAAGCTGATTTGAGCACCAAGAGCTTCCGTGAACTAGCAGGTGAGGTGGCTAAGCTATTGACCTATGAAGCAACCAAGGGTCTTGAGCTTGAGGATCACGAGATTCATGGCTGGAATGGAGAGCCTATTGCGACGCGTCGCCTTAAAGGTAAAAAAGTCACTGTAGTGCCTATCTTGCGTGCAGGACTAGGTATGTTGGAAGGGGTAACAGACCTCATTCCAAGTGCCCGGGTAAGCGTAGTGGGACTTTACAGAGATGAAGAGACACTTGAGCCAGTACCGTACTTTGCCAAATTTGCTAACGACATCGAAGAGCGTATGGCCATTGTCATTGACCCCATGTTAGCTACTGGAGGGTCAATGGTAGCCACACTGGATATGCTGCGTGAGCGTGGCTGCGCGCATATGAAAGTGATTGTGCTGGTGGCGGCACCGGAAGGCATTAAGCGCGTACAGGATGCATACCCGGAGGTTGAGATTTATACCGCGTCAGTGGATGAGCGGCTCGATGAGAATGGCTACATCGTGCCGGGCTTGGGAGATGCTGGCGATAAGATATTCGGGACGCGCTAAGCCGCTACCCCACATTGCCCCTTGCGCTTAGCGTTAGGGGCATTTTTTTGGCCCGTTACTACACATAATTTACCAATGGGAACCTGAAGATGAGTAACACTGCTAATCCTGAGTCGTGGCCTAAGACACTACTTACCGGGGCGCAAATGCTGTTTGTGGCTTTTGGTGCCCTGGTGCTGGTGCCCCTGCTAACTGGCTTGGACCCAAGCGTGGCGCTGTTTACTGCAGGGGTGGGGACGCTTGTTTTTCATGGGGTGACCAAACAAACCGTTCCCGTCTTTCTCGCCTCCTCATTTGCATTTATCGCACCGATTCAAGGTTCGATTGCGAGTTTCGGTGTTTCCGCCACCATGGGCGGTTTAATGGCAGCGGGTCTTGTATATGTGGCTATTTCACAAGCCGTTCGTTTGAAAGGGACAGCATGGCTGCACCGTTTGCTGCCGCCTGTGGTGGTTGGGCCGGTGATTATGGTCATCGGCTTAGCCTTAGCACCTGTTGCAGTGAGCATGGCCACGGGTGAGACCAGCGATAATATCGGTTACGGGCAGGCGATTTTTCTATCGATGGCAAGCTTGGTGGTTACTCTGATACTTGCCGTGTTTGGGCGTGGGATATTGCGCCTCGTGCCTATAATGGGGGGTATTGCCACAGGCTATATTTTGGCATTGATAATGGGTGTGGTGGATTTTTCTCCGGTACATAACGCGGCTTGGTTGGCACTGCCTAGTTTTACCGCACCCAGCTTTCACTGGGCGGCGATTCTATTCATGATTCCAGTGGCGATTGCACCTGCGGTAGAGCACATTGGTGACATGGTGGCGATTGGCTCGGTAACCCGTAAGAATTACCTGGAAAAACCTGGCTTGCACCGCACGCTACTAGGGGATGGCCTGGCTACCACCACAGCAGCTCTATTTGGTGGGCCACCTAACACGACCTACTCTGAAGTGACTGGTGCGGTCACTTTAACGCGGGCATTTAATCCTCGTTATATGGTGGTTGCGGCCGTTATTGCCATCATCTTGGCCTTTGTGGGCAAGTTGGGCGCGATTCTGCAAACTATCCCTGGCCCCGTCATGGGGGGGATCATGACGCTGCTGTTTGGTTCTATCGCTGTTGTGGGGATGAACACGTTAGTACGGGCTGGGCAGTCGCTCACGGCTGCGCGTAATTTGGTGGTGGTGTCGCTAATCTTAGTGTTTGGTATTGGTGGGATGCAGTTCGGCGGTGGCCAATTTACCTTGCAGGGCGTTAGTTTGGCGGCACTGGTGGGCATTGCGTTAAACTGGCTGCTACCTGCTGAAAAAGAGGGCGAATAGTCTCATTGAAACGCTGAATAAAATAACGGTGCCGGTCATGAAAACCTCAATCGATAGCCCGTTCCCAGTGCTAGGGGTTGCGGCTTGGAGCGGTACGGGCAAAACCACCCTGTTAGCCCAAGTATTACCGCGTTTGCGAGCGCATGGGCTAGAGGTGGGGGTGATTAAGCACGCTCACCACAGCTTCGATATAGATAAGCCTGGCAAGGATAGCTATCAGCTTCGTCAAGCCGGTGCGGCGCCAATGTTGATCGCTTCTCGGCAACGTTTCGCGTTAATGCAAGAAACCCCCGGTCAAGCAGAGCCCGATTTGAGCAAATTGCTGGCAATGATGGTTCCTCACCAGCCTGATCTTGTCATTGTTGAGGGCTTTAAAGCCTGGCCAATCCCCAAGCTCGTACTCTACCGTGAAGGCATAGGCGAACCTTCTATTGTAAGCAATGAGTGGGTGCAGGCGGTGGCCACTATTGGGCCAGCGCCTCTAGCATTAAGCGCAACGGTAGCGCATCTTAATCTGGATGATATCGAGGCGGTTACTCAGTGGGTGATTAGCTGGGTGAATGATCAATCCCGTACCGTGGTTTTTTAAAAAAGGTAATGTTATGCAGCTAACCCACCTCAATACCCATGGTGAAGCCAATATGGTGGATGTCGGTGATAAGCATGAAACGCGCCGCGAAGCGGTGGCTTCTGGCCGTATTGTGATGCATCCAGAAACTCTTCAGCTGTTAAGTGATGGCGCGCTGCCAAAAGGGGATGTGCTGGCTACAGCTCGTATTGCTGGCATTCAGGCGGCAAAGCGTACCCATGAGCTGATTCCGCTCTGCCATGCGCTGGCGCTTTCCAAAGTGTCGGTTGATTTTGACGTTGACCATGCCAATGGCTGGGTAAATGTTTCGGCACTTTGTCGGCTCAATGGCCGTACGGGTGTAGAAATGGAAGCGCTTACTGCCGTCTCTGTGGCGTGTTTGACGCTTTACGATATGTGCAAGGCCGTAGACAAAGAGATGCGTATCGAGGCCGTTCAGCTAGATAGTAAGCGCGGAGGTGTGCGCGGTGACTACCAGCGTGCGCCTACCGCTGCGCCTATTGTGACCGGTGAAGGGGCGGCGGGTGAGGTGCGCTTGGGCGAGCGCTGTGTTTCCCCCTGTGTGCGGGTCAAGTTCTTAGCTGAGCTGCGCGAACGCGTGGGGCAGAGCGATGTAACTATCCATCTTGACAAGTTGCCAAGCCGTGACGTTGCAGGTTTAAAAGCTGCCTTAGCCGAGCGGGATACGCGGTTTAGCGTGCTTTCCGATCAACGGGCGCTGTGTGCGATCAATCAAGTGATGGCAAATGATACGTCGCGCATTACCGATGAAGATGAAGTTGCTTTCTTTCCGCCGGTAACGGGAGGCTAGTCCCATGGCTGACGCGGTCTTGGATATTGCAGTGGAGGTGCAGGCAGCGCCGTTCTCAATGGATTACGGCTATGAGTCAACGCTTCAGCAACGCACAGATATTGGTGCAATCGTTAGCTTTACTGGCCTGGTGAGAGATTTTAACGAAACACCCGACGTAACGGGGCTAACGCTTGAGCATTACCCAGGGATGACGGAGCGCACCCTGGCTGAGATTGGTGAGCAGGCGTGGGAGCGTTGGTCGTTGCAAGCCGTGCGGATTATTCATCGAGTAGGGCATTTATCACCAGGCGACCCGATTGTCAGAGTGCTGGTTGCCAGTGCCCACCGTCGGGATGCGTTTAACGCTTGTGATTTCATTATGGATTATTTGAAAACTCAAGCGCCATTTTGGAAAAAAGAGCACTCCCGTGAGGGGGCTTACTGGGTTAAAGAGCGCGATAGTGATCAGCAGGATGCCGATCGCTGGTCATCATCCGAGCCTAAGGCTGGCTATTAAGCTCCTCGGCGGAAGGCATTTCAGTCGCCATGATTTGTAAATGCACATCAGGCATGTGTTGGCAGTGGTTGGCTAGCCACTGAATAAGGCGTGGCTGAAGGGCTAAGCGTAAATCTGCCAGGGTGTCTGCTTCGATTTCCTCCAGTTGAGCATCAAGCCAATCGCTAAAGCTCTCCTCATCAAGAGGACTCGCGCTGCTAGCATCAAGCATTAAACGCCCTATACGCCACCAGCCTGTTTCGCTGGCGGTGACCGGCAATGCAAGAAACAAGCTACCACGCCGCGCCTTGGACGAAGATGCATCAAGCCCTGGGTGGGGAATGACGCTGTTTTGATTAACGATGCAGGGTAGTTGCGGGTAACGCTGTTCACAGCGCAAGCCTTGTTTATCAAAGGCGATCATATCGCCGTTAGTCGGCGCCAATGGGGCGCTGATGCCAAGAGAGGTGGCAATCGCTTGATGCGCCTCCTGATGGCGCGCCTCTCCGTGTACGGGCAGTAGTGATTTTGGCCTTACCCACTGGTAGAGCTTTTTCAGCTCTTCCTGGGCGGGGTGCCCGGTGGCATGCAGCTCTGGATGATTCATCTCATCGAAAAGAGTGACGCCAAGCTGGGAGAGGCGTTTTTTAAGCTGCTCAATAGGCCGCTCGTTTCCCGGTATCGCCTTGGCGGAAAAAATGACGCTATCGCCTGGCGCTAAATCCATAAAGGGATGCCGCCCTTGGGCTAAGCGTTGCAAGGCGGCGCGTGGCTCTCCTTGGCTGCCGGTGGCAATCACCACAACTTCATTAGGCGGCAAGTAGCCTAGGTCGTGAGGTGGTACGAGCGGTGGAAAATCGTCTAAGTACCCCAAGCCCTTAGCAACGCTTACCATGCGCTCCATGGAGCGCCCCATTAGGCTGACACGGCGTCCGCATCGCTGGGCTGCCAGGCCGATAGCCAATACCCGCGCTAAGTTACTGGCAAAGCATGAGACCACAACGCGTCCGGTGCACTTCTCTAAGGTTTTAACGAGTGCTCTGGCCACATCGCCTTCGCTACCTGAGTGACCTGGCATTGGGGCATTGGTCGAGTCGCCCACCAGCAAATCAATTGGCGCTAAGGCCCGGAAATTTGCTGCATTCACCGGCGTGCCAATTAACGGTTCGGGGTCAAGTTTCCAATCACCGCTATGCAGAATGCGATATTCTCCCGCCATCATCATAATGGCGCAGCTTTCCGGGATAGAGTGAGTAAGCAGCAAGTAGCGCAGCGTAAAGGGTCCCTGCTGCATGGCATCGCCCGGCTCAATGACCTGTATAGCCGCGCTGCTTAGCTGATGCTCGGCAAATTTCAGCCGCAGCAGCCCAGCGGCAAGCGGGGTTGCATAAATCGGGCAGTTCCACTTTGGCCATAGCCACGCAACGGCGCCGATGTGGTCTTCATGCCCATGGGTAATAAAGAGCGCCTGGGGCTTAATGCCTAAGGTATCCAGGGTGTCGGTATTGGGTACTTGTAAGGGGGCATTGGGTAAATCTTGGCGAATCATCATGCCGCAGTCGACGGCGATCCATTGATCGCCGTATCCATACAGCGTCAGATTCATTCCAATTTCACCGCACCCGCCCAGCGGAAGCAGGCGCAATGGTGGGCGACGACGGGGACGAAGTAGAGCGCGTGTTGGATGCATTAGTCACGAAAAGCCTAAAAAGTAAGACCTTAACTATACGGGAAGGCAGGGGCGGCTAACAATCACCGTGGCTTCTCCCCGGTGCTTAGCCAGAGGGCTTCCGGTACACTAGAGAGACTGATGTGTTGCTTTTAACATCAGAAAACTAACCCTAAGCGTGCCATTGAAATAAGTTAAGTGTGCCGATTAAAACTGCCTATTAAAAAAAGCACCTATCAAAGCACCTGTTAAAAGTACCTATTAAGAGTAGCTATCTATGTCGCACTATTATCGTCTCGTTGTTTCTTGCCCTGACCAAGTGGGCATTGTGGCGCGTGTTTCCAGTTTTATTGCCGAGCAGGGGGGCTCAATTACTGAAGCAAGTCAGCATTCCGATCTTGAAACAGGCCGGTTTTTTATGCGCTATGAAATTTTAGCCGATTCACTAGGAATGTCGGCAGAGGCGCTGCGTAACGCTTTTGAACCCGTGGCAGAAGCGTTCAATATGCAGTGGTCGTTAATGGATACCCAAAAGCGGCGCCGCGTTGTATTAATGGT
The DNA here is from genome assembly GCF_000236625.2 of Halomonas sp. GFAJ-1. NCBI lineage: Bacteria > Pseudomonadati > Pseudomonadota > Gammaproteobacteria > Oceanospirillales > Halomonadaceae > Halomonas > Halomonas sp. GFAJ-1. The sequence continues at coordinate 45,221 of NZ_AHBC01000008.1, read as the reverse complement.
GTCGCGGGAGTCTCACTGCTTGGTGGACTTGCTATATCGCTGGCAGGCAGGTGAGCTAGACTGCGACATCGTGGGTGTGATTTCCAACCACGAAGATATGCGTTCGCTGACCGAGTGGTACGGCATTCCTTACCACCATGTGCCGGTTGACGCAGCTAATAAGCAGGCATCGTTTGAGAAGGTGCAGGCACAAATTGATAGCGCCCGCGCTGATTGCGTCGTGTTAGCACGCTATATGCAAATCTTGCCCCCCGCGCTATGCGAGCGGTATGCCGGGCGCGTGATTAATATACATCACAGCTTTTTGCCCTCTTTTGCTGGCGCAAAACCGTATCACCAAGCTTACGAGCGAGGCGTGAAACTCATAGGGGCTACCTGTCATTATGTCACCGAAGAGTTGGATGCCGGACCTATTATCGAGCAGGATATCCATCGCGTTAGCCACTGTCATACACCCACCGATCTTGTGCGATTTGGCCGGGACGTTGAGAAAGCCGTATTGGCGCGAGGGTTACGTTGGCACCTTGAAGATCGCGTGCTAATCCACGGAAATAAAACGGTTGTGTTCAGTTAACTGTTGTTAGGGGCTGCCATGTCATTTGCACAAAGTGTTCTTGCACCCTGGGCGCTGGTGCTTACCTGGTTAATAGCGTTTGGTGTATTGGCTTGGGTGGCATGGCAGCGCCCCTGGCACGTTCTGAACAGTGATGTAGCGCTTCAGCATCGCTGGTTGGCAGCTACGCTAGCGGTCATGCTGATGTGGCAGCTGCGTGCTCAAGCGGTGGACTGGCTTACGCTACATCTTGTTTTTACCGTGCTAATGACCTTGGTATTTAGGATCCCCCTGGCGCTTCTAAGTAACGCAATGATTAATATAGCGATGGTGGTGATAGGGCGTAATGACTGGGTGCTTTGGGGAGCTAACGTCTTGGTAACGGGAATCATGCCCGCGTTTATCATTGGCGTGGTTTGGCGTCTAGTTGACCGACGGTTGCCCGATAACTTGATGGTATTTATGTTTGCCTGTGGTTTTTTCGGGGCAGCCTTAGCTACGTTGGGCGCTGGATTGACCGCCGTACTGCTGATTGTAGCGGCAGGGACCGACCCTGAGGCGGTTTATCTTGCTCAGGAGTATGCTCGGTTTCTGCCGCTTTTAATGCCCTCCGAAGCGTTTCTAACGGGCATGCTGTTAAGCATCTTATTGGTCTATCACCCTAGCTGGGTGGCCACGTTCAATGACCACCGCTATATCGATTCTCAATAAGCGCGCCAGTAGTGGTAGGGGGCTATTAGCCTAATGCCTGGCCGTTGCCACCCCGTATAACCCCAACGCCGACACCTTCAATGTCCAGCTGCTGAGTGCGTAGGTCAATTTCAATGGGTGCGAAGTCGGCGTTCTCAGCCACTAGAGTCACCTGGTGACCTTGGCGCCTAAAGCGTTTAACGGTGACTTCATCTTCCAAGCGAGCAACGACAATTTGCCCATCGCGAACTCGGTCAGTGCGATGCACTGCCAGTAGATCGCCTTCAAGGATACCCACGTCTTTCATCGATAACCCACGCACTCGCAGCAGGTAGTCCGCTTTTGGCGTGAAATACTCTGCGGGGAGTGGGCAGTAGCGGTCAATGTGCTCGGCGGCCAGAATGGGGCTGCCAGCTGCAACCTCTCCAATGACCGGTAGCCCAATGAACTGGGTGTCCACCTGGGGGGTAGAGGGGGGTGCTGAAGCAGCCTCAGTCAGTTCTGAAGCATCCTGGTTAGGCAGGCGGATGCCCCGTGATGTATTGCGGATAATCCGGATGGCCCCTTTGCGCTCTAGCGCGCGAAGATGCTCTTCTGCCGCGTTGGGAGAGCGGAATCCTAGTGCTTTGGCAATTTCAGCGCGTGTCGGGGGGTAGCCGAATTCACCCATTGTTTTAACGATAAAATCAAATACGTGCTGCTGACGTGCTGTGAGTGGACGCGACATACCAAACTCCAAAAAATGAAAAGACAGTAGCTACATGTCGGCTAATCAGTATGTGTTTAAGTATACAGTATGTTCCTCTGTCCAGTACATGGCTGGCCTGTATCTTGATGTAGGGCTTGATGATGTAGGTACTAAGCGGCACGAGCGTTTGAATTGTTTAGAAAAATAGTGACAGGTAGCTGGCAGTTGTCTTCATATAAAGAATTGAGACTAGCGAATTAATGGCATAGTATTTTGCGATGTTTTAAACACCTGTTTTCTGGAGGGCGCGATGGCGCAGTCTGATACGGTAACGCGTATTTTAGATACCGCAGAGGTGCTATTTGCAGAGCGCGGTTTTGCCGAAACCTCGCTGCGCAATATCACAAGCAAGGCGCGGGTTAACCTAGCGGCGGTCAACTACCACTTTGGCTCTAAAAAAGCGCTTATCCAAGCCGTTTTTGCACGTTATTTGGAGCCTTTTTCACAGCGTTTTCATACCGCGCTGGATGAGCTGGAGGCACGCTATGAAAGCGAGCCTATACCCTTGGAAGTATTGCTTGAAACCATGGCATCAACGGTGCTGGCAGTGCCTGCAGAGCGCAATAGCCTGAAGGTATTCATGCGTTTGCTAGGCTTAGCTTATAGCCAAGCTCAGGGGCATCTGCGGCGCTATATACAGCAGGAGTATGGTGATGTATTTACCCGCTTCACTGAACTGGTACGTCAAGCAACCCCTGACTTGCCGGACGCTGAACGCTTTTGGCGGCTACACTTCATGTTAGGTACAGTGATTTTTACCTTATCGGGTCTTGATGCGCTGCGCGATATCGCCGCTAAAGATTACAACGAGCAGGTCACCGTTAGAGACCTAGTAAGACGTTTACGCCCAGTGGTAGTGGCTGCGATGCATGCACCGTTACCCCCTGTGCTAGAAGAAGGACACTATGAGAACGCCCACATTAGCTGAGCTACCGCCTTTAGACGATAACTGGCTTGAGATAGACACGCAGAGGCAGCAACTGCGTTGTTGGCAGGGGCGAGTGCTGAGCCATGAGTGCTCGGTTTCTACAGGGGAGGCGGGCGTTGGTCAGCAGGAGGGTAGTGGCCGAACGCCCCAAGGCTGGCACTACGTGCGCGCAGCGATTGGGGAAGGCTTGCCAGAAAACGCAGTGTTTCGCGGTCGCCGATGGACCCGTGAAGTGTACTCTGCCGAGTTAGCAGCAACCTACCCCTCACGTGATTGGATATTGACACGCATTCTTTGGCTGTGTGGTTTGGAGACGGGGAAAAATCGCGGCGGGCATGTAGATTCACAGCGGCGCTATATCTATTTGCACGGTACGCCGCCGGACCAACCTATGGGTGTGCCGGCCTCCCATGGCTGTATTCGGTTGCGCAATCACGATTTATTGACGGTGTTTCGGTTTACACGTCCCGGTACGTCGGTTTGGCTTCATGGGGGCGATGCTTACGTTCCTGCCTCTGAAAATTTTGACACGCCACATTGATCGTCTAGAATTGGCGCCCCTCCTTGTTGGATCCATCATAATGACTCAACCCCTAGGCCCGGTCATACTCGACCTTGAAGGGCCGCGATTGACCAAAGCGGAAAAGCAGCTATTGCTGGAGCCTGCGGTTGGCGGGGTCATCCTGTTTGCGCGTAACGTAGAGGATGCCTATCAAACGCGCCAGCTGTGTAGCGATATCCGGCGGGTACGCGGTGATCTGCTGTTAGCCATCGACCAAGAAGGTGGGCGTGTCCAGCGTATTAAGCAGGGCGTCACCAGGTTGCCCCCTATGGCGCGCATTGGCGACCTATTTGCTAATGACCAAGAAGCGGGCATGACGTTGGCCAAAGATGCTGGCTGGCTACTGGGAATGGAGATGGCCGCTTGCGGTCTCGACATCAGTTTCGCCCCCGTACTGGATGTGGAAAGCGGGATTTCTAGCGTAATTGGTGACCGCAGTTTCAGCACTGATCCAGACCATGTCGCTCTACTAGGCCATGGATTTATTCAAGGCCTACATGACGCTGGTATGGCGGCGGTGGGAAAGCACTTCCCCGGCCATGGCGGTGTAGCTGCGGACTCCCATGTGGCACTCCCTGTTGATGATCGCTCCCTTGAGCAAATAAAGCAGCGCGACCTCGTGCCCTTTGCCCAGCTTGCGAGCCAATTGGATGGGGTAATGCCTGCCCACGTCATCTATAGCGCATTTGATGCCCGGCCTGCGGGTTTCTCACCCAATTGGCTTGGCATGCTGAGGGAGTCGCTGGGCTTTAAAGGATGTATTTTTTCTGATGATTTGAGTATGGCGGGCGCCCATGCGGCTGGGGATCCTAAGGCGCGGGCAAACGCAGCCTTAACGGCAGGGTGCGACATGCTTCTGGTGTGTAATGACCGAGCCGCTGCGCTGGAAGTGGTCGACGCTTGCCAAGGTTTGCAAGGTAAACCTCCCGCCAAATTACGCTATGGCCGTGCCAGACCTGATCTCGATGCTCTCTCAGCATTGGGTCGTTGGCGTCGCACGCATGCCAAATTAGAAGCGCTAGCCAACTAAGTACGCCTGTTTGAACTCGTTAACCGGTCACTATTTACGCTGTATTGGAGTAGCTCAATGTCCAAACTGGATAAAGAAACGCTTGAGTCGCTGGACTCGATGCGCGAACTGATGGGTAACGCAGATTGCCTGATTTCTCAGGAAAAAGTAGAGCGTGCCTTAGACCGCATGGCAGAAGCGATCACCAAAGATTTGGGTGATAAATTGCCGGTTTTTTACTGCGTGATGAATGGTGGGTTAATTACTACCGGGCACCTGCTAACACGGCTTGGTTTTCCGCTAGAAGTGGACTACCTGCACGCCACTCGTTACCGTAACGAACTGCGTGGGGGCGAGCTATTCTGGCGCGTCTCTCCAGAAATACCTATGGCGGGCCGCCATGTGGTTATCGTTGACGACATTCTTGACGAAGGGTCAACACTTGCGGCAATTCTTGCTTACTGCGAAGAAGCCCAAGCGGCCAGCGTGACCACCGCTGTACTGGTCGATAAGCAGCACAATAGAAAAGCGGTACCGGGTTTGAAAGCCGACTACTGCAGCCTCGAAGTGGCCGACCGATACGTATTCGGTTTTGGTATGGACTACAAAGGCTACTGGCGCAACGCCCCTGGGATTTTTGCCCCCAAGGGCATGTAGGCCACCCAGTACAGCGCTTTGAGGAGGCTTAGCGGGGCGAAAAGCGCCTCGCTAGGCCTGTTTCTGCAATCATCCGCGTGGAAATTTCTTCAACGGAAAAACGCGTTGTATCAATAAATGGAATGCTCAGGGAGCGATACAGCGACTCCGCTTGCTCCACTTCTTGCAAACACTGGTCCATCGAACTGTAGCGGCTGTTTGGCCGGCGTTCATTTCGAATAGCCGCAAGCCTACGTGCATCAATGGTTAACCCAAATAGCTTTTGACGATGGGGTGAGAGCACTTTGGGCAGCTTTAGGCTGCCATCTTCGTCAAGATCATCCTCCGTTAGCGGGTAGTTAGCAGCGCGAATGCCAAACTGAAGGGCCAAATAGAGCGACGTGGGGGTTTTTCCACAGCGTGATACGCCGACCAAAATAATGTCTGCCTTATCGTACTGGTGGGTGCGCGCGCCGTCGTCATTATCTAGTGCAAAGTGCACCGAATGGATACGATCCATATACACAGCATCGCTACCAATGGAGTGTGTTCTCCCCACGCTGTAGGAAGAGTGGGTCTCTAACTCTTGCTCCAGTGGCTTCAAAAATGTCGAAAAAATATCTACCTTAAAGCCAGTGGCGTGGCGAATTACATCGCGTACTTGTTGGTCAACGATAGTGTCGATGATGATGGGGCGGTGCCCATCACGCACTGCAGTGGAGTCAATTATTTCTGCCAAGGCTTGGGCTTTTTCAACCGTATCGATGTAAGGCTTGGTCAACATCTCGATTTCAATGTCGCTAAACTGTGCTAACAAGCTGCGCCCAAGGCTTTCAGCGGTGATGCCGGTACCGTCAGAAATAAAAAAAGCTGTCCGCTTCATATTGAAATCCGCCAAAGAATAAATGTCGTTATTGAACGTCATTATTGTGGGCGGAGCGGTTAAGTAGCACAACGGCTGGTGAGTAATTGCTGCTATTTATGCGCGCTAATAAGACCGTTCAACTACAGGAAACGCCTTTAAAGTACCTTTGTTGTAAAAATCCTCCACCTCCTTCGCTGTTAGACCAATGGCGAATACCCGGCCACGGTGCTAGGGTGGCACGGTCATTCAGTGTCGGCCGCAAGGTCGCAAAGAAGTCTAAAAGCTAGGGGGTAGCGTGGAAGAGTACATTCTGTGGTTCGATAAGCTTGGCATGGCAGACGTCGAACGCGTGGGTGGTAAAAACGCCTCGCTCGGCGAAATGATTTCTAATTTATCGGGTGTTGGTGTGACCGTGCCGGGTGGTTTCGCTACCACTGCGCATGCTTACCGCGAATTTCTTTCCCATGAAGGGCTGAATGACCGTATCAACGCTACCCTGGCGCGCTTAGATGTCGATGACGTTAAAGCGCTAGCCCAGGCAGGTAGCATGATCCGCCAATGGATTATCGATACGCCCTTGCCTCCTGCGTTTGAAAAAGCACTGCGTAGTGCCTATGAAGAGCTACAAAACCAGCACCCCGATCTAAAAGTTGCGGTACGAAGCTCTGCGACTGCCGAAGATTTGCCCGATGCTTCCTTTGCCGGCCAGCAGGAAACCTTTCTTAATATTGAAGGTTTTAACAACATCAAACATGCGGTGCATGAAGTCTTTGCCTCGCTGTTTAACGACCGTGCTATCTCATACCGGGTACACCGGGGCTATGCCCATGAGAATGTCGCCTTGTCGGCGGGTGTACAGAAAATGGTTCGCTCCGAAACGGGTGCTTCTGGCGTTCTATTCACCCTAGACACTGAGTCTGGCTACCGCGACGCGGTATTTGTCACGGCTTCTTGGGGTCTGGGTGAAACGGTGGTGCAAGGGGCGGTTAACCCTGACGAATTCTATGTACATAAGCCCACGCTGGCGGCAGGTCGCCCAGCGGTACTGCGCCGCACGCTTGGCTCAAAGCTGATCAAAATGGTTTACGGTCAAGATGCGAGTGCAGGCAAGTCAGTTGAAACAGTGGATGTGCCGTTGAAAGATCGCGGACGCTTCTGTATCAGCGATGCGCAGGTAATGGAGCTTGCCCATCAGGCGATGACCATTGAGCAGCACTACCAGCGCCCTATGGATATCGAGTGGGCGCTTGACGGCGACGATGGCAAGCTCTACATCGTCCAAGCACGCCCTGAAACCGTGGTTTCCCAGCAAGAGGGTGGCAAACTTGAACGCTTCCATCTGCGTGAGAAAGGCCGCACGTTAATTACCGGCCGTGCCATTGGCCAGCGCATCGGCCGCGGTGCGGTGAAAATTGTGCTTACCCCCGACGAGATGGATAAAATCCAAGAGGGTGATGTGTTGGTGACCGACATGACCGATCCTGATTGGGAGCCGATCATGAAGCGCGCCTCTGCCATCGTCACCAATCGCGGTGGACGTACCTGCCACGCGGCGATTATCGCTCGTGAGCTGGGCATCCCCGCTGTGGTTGGGTGCGGCGATGCAACGACGCAGCTTAGGGAAGGCATTGACGTAACGGTGTCATGTGCTGAAGGCGATACCGGCCACGTTTATGAAGGACTCCTGGCATTTGACTGTAAGGTGTCGAGTGTCGACGCCATGCCAGAAATCCCCTTCAAGATTATGATGAACGTCGGTAATCCAGACCGCGCTTTTGGCTTTGCTAGTCTGCCCCATGCGGGCGTTGGCTTGGCTAGGCTTGAGTTTATTATCAACCGTATGATCGGCGTGCACCCTAAAGCGCTGCTTGAGTACGACACGTTGCCTGCTGATCTTCAGCAAGTCATTGACTTGCGCACGGCTGGCTACGCAGACCCTGTCAGCTTTTACGTTGATAAGCTGGCGGAAGGTATTTCGACGCTAGCGGCGGCGTTCCATCCTCAGCGGGTAATTGTGCGGCTGTCAGACTTTAAATCGAACGAGTACGAAAATCTTATCGGCGGCAAGCTGTATGAGCCTGGCGAAGAGAATCCCATGCTCGGTTTCCGGGGGGCGTCTCGCTACATTTCTGAGGCTTTCCGTCCCTGCTTTGAACTGGAGTGTCGGGCGCTAAAGCGTGTGCGTGAAGAGATGGGCTTCGATAACGTCGAAATCATGGTGCCTTTTGTGCGTACACCCGATGAGGCGCGTGAAGTGGTTGAGCTGCTCGCCGCTAATGGGCTGAAGCGGGGTGGGGCGGAGAATCCCGATGGCCTCAAAGTCATCATGATGTGCGAGCTGCCTGCCAACGCGCTGTTGGCTGATGAATTCCTTGAGTACTTCGACGGGTTCTCTATTGGTTCAAACGACCTGACGCAGCTCACCCTAGGTTTGGATCGCGACTCAGGCATAGTGGCGCATCTGTTTGATGAACGAAACCCTGCCGTCAAAAAGCTGCTCGCTATGGCTATCCAGGCGTGTAAAGCCCAAGGGAAATACGTGGGGATTTGTGGGCAGGGGCCGTCTGACCATCCTGACCTAGCTAAATGGTTGATGGAGCAGGGGATCGACTCGGTGTCGTTAAACCCCGATGCCGTATTGGAAACATGGTTTATGCTGGCAGGCGAAACCATCGCCTAAACACGATTTGCTTGTTTGTTGTTATTGCGCCCGGCCATTGTGCCGGGCGCAGGCGTTTAATAGGCTACTATTCGTTAGGTGGTTTTGAGAGCTGGCCTGTAGCAGTGCTCTGGCTGGGGCAACGTTAGTCGTTGGGTGCCAAGCCTGAGGCGCTGGGTGTTAGGGCTACTAGAAAATCTTATTAGGGAGTAGGGTTATGTTGCCCATTAAGGCAAAATTAACGTTAGCAGGCTTGCTGCTAATGCCGCTATATAGCTACGGGTTTAGCTATGAAGCACCTTCCGTGGCGCCGGAGGTGGGTTCAGGGTACGAAGATAAGCCAGGTTGGGAGGCATCTTCCTTTGCGGTAGCCGCAGCCAACCCCTTGGCAACCGACGCGGGATTTCAAGTATTGAAAGCAGGTGGCAATGCCATTGACGCAGCGGTGGCGGTGCAGATGGTGCTTACCTTGGTAGAGCCTCAGTCAAGCGGGATTGGCGGCGGTGCTTTTCTCATGCACTACGACGGTGTAAAGGTCCAGGCCTATGATGGCCGAGAAACAGCCCCCGCAGCAGTTACCGGTGAGCTATTTATAGAGGAAGGCGAACCGCTTGCCTTTATGGATGCCGTGGCAAGTGGTCTTTCAGTGGGCGTGCCAGGTACGCTTAAGATGCTTGAAAAAGTTCACGCAGAGCATGGTCAGCTCCCGTGGGAGGTGCTTTTTGAGCCTGCCATTACCTTGGCTGAAGAGGGTTTCGCCGTTAGCCAGCGCCTGCACACCAGCTTGGCTAACGATGAAGCGCTGCGTCAAGATGCCCTGGCAAATGCTTTCTATTATGACGTTAGTGGCGAGCCCATCGCGGTGGGAGAAACCCTGACAAACCCGGCCCTCGCGGCTATTTTGCGGCGTATTGCCAGCGAGGGTAGCTTAGCGCTACATGAAGGCGATATCGCTGAAGATCTCGTAAGCCGTGTTCAAACCCACCCCGTTCGTCCTGGCACAATGACGCTCGATGATTTAAGTGAGTATCAGGCGCTTGAGCGTGAGCCTTTATGTACACCTTGGCAGCAGTGGGAGGTCTGCGGTTTTCCCCCGCCTTCCTCTGGGCATATCACCGTCATGCAGATTCTAGGCATGCTGGATCAACAGCCTCTCTTAGAAGCTCCGTTAGATAATGCTGCCGCCAGCAGTGGCTGGTTACACCAGTTTCTGGAGTCGTCTCGATTAGCCTTTGCCGACCGTGGTCGTTATATCGCTGATCCAGCGTTTGTCGAGGCTCCCGGGGGCGACTGGTCATCAATGTTAGCGCCGGAGTATCTTGCCAGCCGTAGTGCTTTAATTGGTTCAGAAAGTATGGGTGATAGCGCTGAACCGGGCAATCCTGGGGAGCAAACGGTTAGCTTTGCCCGCCAACCTGAACAGCCCGAATATGGCACTAGCCACATTAGTATCGTAGATGCAGAGGGCAATGCCATTGCCATGACGACGACGATTGAACAAGCCTTTGGCGCGCGGATACTGGCTGATGGTGGGACAGGGCTTCCCGGCGGTTATTTGCTCAATAACGAGCTGACTGACTTTTCATTTGTACCTGAGATTGATGGAGAGCCAGTAGCAAACCGTGTCGAGCCGGGTAAGCGACCCCGCTCTAGCATGGCCCCTACGCTGGTATTCGACCAGGAGAGTGGCGAGTTAGTCGCCAGTTTAGGGTCACCCGGTGGGGCCGCCATTATCCACTATACCGCTCGCACGCTTGTGGCAATGCGCGACTGGGGGCAAAGCGCTCAAGCCGCGCTGAATTTACCTCATGCGATTACCTTAGGTGGCGATGTGTCCATTGAGAAGGGGCGCTTTCCTGAAGAGACGATAGAGGCCCTTCGCGAACGTGGCCATACCGTTACTGAGCGAGAGCTTACCAGTGGCCTACAGGCGATTATGCGTTTAGAGGATGGTTCGCTGTTTGGCGGCGCGGACCCACGTCGCGAGGGCGTGGTAATGGGCGAGTAATCTAAGGTTTATTAGCAAACGGCGGCCATGTGGTCGCCGTTTTGCTTAGTGGGAGATGAGCGGCTATTTATCAGCAGCGGCTACTCTCGCAGCCAATTGCGAAGCTTCACCAGCATAAGGCTGCCGTCGCTTAAGGTGCGGCGCTCTTCCACTAACGCCCGCAGCCGATCCGGATAGTCGGTAATGATGGCATCAACGCCCAGGTCAATGAGGGTCGACATACGCGTCGTGTCATTTACTGTCCACGCGTGTATCTCGTAACCATATAGTGCTGCTAGACGTATTTCCTGGCGATTTATTCGGTTATGCCTAAGCCCGAGTGCATCAAAGCTTCGGCGATCCAGGTTGCCTGGCAGTATCAGTTGGGCGAGCAGCGTGACACGTAGTTCGGGTGCCTGCTGCTTAATATAGCTAACGGTGTCTGGCGACATAGTGGCTATACGCATATCCATCAGGGCGTTGGGAAAGCCGCAGTTTGCGACTGCCGTTAGCGCGCTCTCTTGGGTGGCCCAGCAGCGGTAGCGAATGTCGCTTTCGGCGTCCAGCGTTTCCAATACGGCACGGGCAAGCACCCGCTCTTGACCGGGTAGAGGTTTCATATCAATCATCAATCCTGCCCGACCGCGTACCAGTGCCAGAGCTTCATCCAGGCCTGCAATTTTTTCATTTTGATAGGCATCGCCAAACCAACTGCCCACGTCAAAATGACTTAGCTCTTCTCGTGTTAAGTCGCCAAATTCGCGGGGGTCTCCGGTTAAGCGCGCCAGGGTGCGGTCATGGTAGAGCAGCACATGATTATCAGCGCTCAGGCGTACATCCAGCTCTACATAGTCGGCGCGGTCTTTTAAGGCTTGCTCTACAGCAGCCAGGGTGTTTTCCGGTGCCACCATCGAGCTGCCGCGATGGGCAATCACCGTTACTTTGTCGCGTATCTCGAAGCTATTGAGAATCCACCAGGCTTGAAGTGCCGCTATCATCAGTACACTGAGCTCGATTGCCCAGGCCCAGCGTCCCGGATGTGCTTGTTCAGAGCGAGGTGAGGGGCGCACTTCGCGATACGCTAGTTGTAAATAGAGGCAGGCAGAAAGCAGTGCGTTGGTTGCGACACCTAAAAAAGTAAGGGTAAGTGTTACTAATATATAGCCTGTTAAATACGCAAACATCGCGGGAATGAGCACCGCGCTACGTTCAGGTAACCACCAAAGAAGAGGTGTGAATACAAGATCAAACAGCCACGTTGCGATGAAAGGAAGGCCGATAATAATGACCAGTAGCGCCAGGACCGCGACGCCTATAGAGCGGTGCCATCCACGGGTTAGCACCACGCTGCGCTTGAGTGCTAGATAGGGGTTATAGCTCTCCAAAGCCACCAGCGGGAGAGCAAGCAGCCACCGCAAGTAGAGCCATGCCGCAAGGCTGGCCCAAACGACTAAAAGGGGAAGGGCGCAGGCAATGAAATACCAAAATACTGGGGGGCGTACGCGCTGCACGTAGTAAGGGTCAAGTCCGCTCAGCCAGACGTCATATAGCCAGGCAAGGCCTAGCATAAAGGGAGTCAGCAGCAGCAAGTGGGCGCCTACTTGCAAGACGACTAAGCCCGACAGGGCGGGCAAGCGCCGTGTGCTGCGCCATAGTGCTTCAAACGCTAACGCGTAGTGATTGTCCTTCGGCTTTACGGCCACCATTAGCATTCCTGCTTGCTGCCAATAGATCAGCAAGAAGGTAAAGCCAAGCCCTACTAACATAGCTACAAGGCCAAGAGGGCTAAACAGTAAGCTAATCAGCGCATCATTGGTAACTACCACGCGATTAAGTTGCGCCAGTACGGCCCGCGCCGCCCAGGCAATCAGGGGCACTAGCAGAGCAGTGGCGAGTATTGTGAAGAGCAGGTGGTACGCAATCAGAGGACGTAGATGATCACGAAGAGTTTTTAATAACGCGTAACCTAATTGATTTAACGGCTGCATAGTCACAAAAATGTCTGAGTGAGGCACCAGGGTGGCACTATCTGCCACGCCTGGCAAGATTGCACTATTGGGATATGTGGAGCGCCTTATCCGCGATGATAATGCCGTTATTATCAGCATATAGCCACTGGCCCGGGTGTAGGGTGGCGCCAGCAAAGGTAACTGGAATATCCCGTTGCCCTTCGCCATGCTTTTCGCTACGCCGGGGATGGCTGCCTAGGGCCTGTACGCCTAGTGGTAGGGTTACTAGTATGTCTACATCCCGCACACAGCCAAACATGACGACACCTGCCCAGCCGTTTTTAGCGGCTTGCTCGGCCAGCATGTCACCCAGCATGGCGCAACGGTTAGAGCCACCAGCATCAACAACCAGCACGGCGCCCTCACCTGGTTCGGCAACCGCTTGCTTCACCATAGAGTTGTCTTCAAAGCATTTTACTGTGCGAATAGGGCCGTAAAAGCTGTCAACGCCGCCGAAATTGGCAAACATCGGTTCTAGCACGGTTACCTCTGGGTAGGCATCGCACAAGTCGGGGGTCACAATCGCGTTACTGGTGGTCATAACATGCTCCTTTCTCTTAACAGTTGGCTTGATTAACAGTTGGTTTGCCAATGGTTCGTTTAGCTAGATTAATGGGCATGGCTAGCTATAAAAAACGCCCCGACCTGTGAACAGGGCGGGGCGTTCGGTCATCGACTCAGAAAAAGGTAGTATTACCCGTTCTGCGATGGTGCGAGCATCGGCGATAGATCGATTGCAACAAGGGTCTTAAACTTCTTGTGCAACCGGAATCACGTTCGAGGCGATTTTTTGATACTCCTCGATTTCGTGGAAGTTCATGTAACGATATATCTCTCCTGCCATAGCGTCAAATTCGCTCATGTAGCGCTGGTACTCTTCAACGCTTGGCAGGCGGCCTTCTACAGCGGCGACCGCTGCCAATTCCGCTGAGGCGAGGTAGACATTGGCACCATCGCCTAAACGGTTCGGGAAGTTACGTGTAGACGTAGACACGACGGTGCTTTTCGCAGCAACGCGTGCCTGGTTACCCATACACAGTGAACATCCCGGCATTTCCATACGGGCACCTGCACGGCCGTAAATGCCGTAGTAACCCTCTTCGGTCAGCTGGTGCTGATCCATCTTGGTGGGCGGTGCCAGCCATAGACGAGTCTTCAGGCTGCCTGCAGGTTGTTTCTCAAGCAGCTTGCCGGCAGCGCGGAAGTGGCCGATGTTGGTCATGCACGAGCCGATGAATACTTCATCGATCTTTTGGCCCGCAACGTCAGACAGTAAGCGCGCATCGTCTGGGTCGTTCGGAGCGCAAAGCACCGGCTCTTTAATCTCGCTGAGGTCAATTTCAATAACCTCGGCGTATTCTGCATCTTTATCAGCGCGCATCAAATGCGGGTTAGCAAGCCATGCTTCCATGCCTTCGATGCGGCGGCTAATGGTACGCTCATCGCCGTAACCATTCGCAATCATCCACTTCAGCAGTGTGATGTTCGATTTTAGGTATTCAGTAACGCTCTCTTCAGACAGCGTAATGGTACAGCCAGCAGCGCTACGCTCAGCAGAGGCATCAGAAAGCTCGAAGGCTTGCTCTACCGTCAGCTCTTCAAGGCCTTCAATCTCTAGTACGCGGCCGGAGAAGGCGTTTTTCTTACCGGATTTCTCGACGGTGAGAAGCCCTTTCTTGATGGCGTAAAGCGGGATAGCGTGAACCAGGTCGCGCAGGGTAACGCCAGGTTGACGAGTACCTTTAAAGCGCACCAGTACAGACTCCGGCATATCAAGCGGCATAACGCCGGTGGCTGCAGCAAACGCCACCAAACCTGAACCGGCTGGGAACGAGATGCCCAGCGGGAAGCGGGTGTGGGAGTCGCCGCCGGTGCCGACGGTGTCAGGCAGCAGCATGCGGTTAAGCCAGCTGTGAATGATGCCATCACCGGGGCGCAGTGATACGCCGCCGCGGTTCATAATGAAGTCGGGAAGTGTGTGGTGCGTATCAACGTCTACCGGCTTCGGGTATGCAGCGGTATGGCAGAAAGATTGCATAACCAGATCGGCTTGGAAGCCCAGGCACGCTAGGTCTTTCAGCTCATCACGGGTCATCGGGCCAGTGGTGTCCTGGGAACCGACCGTGGTCATTTTGGGTTCGCAGTACATGCCAGGACGAACGCCGTCCAGGCCGCACGCCTTACCGACCATTTTCTGAGCAAGTGTAAAGCCCTTACCCGTGTCTTTTGGCTGGTCAGGCAGGCGGAATACGTCAGACTGTTCAAGGCCCAGAGATTCACGCGCTTTGCCGGTTAAGCCACGGCCGATGATCAGCGGAATGCGGCCACCCGCGCGTACTTCATCCAGAATTAGCTGAGTTTTTAGCTCGAAAGTGGAAACCACTTCGTCGGTGCCGTGCTTGCACACTTTGCCTTCGTAGGGGTAAACGTCGATGACGTCGCCCATTGCTAAGTTGGCGACGTCCATTTCAATCGGTAACGCGCCAGAGTCTTCCATAGTATTAAAGAAGATCGGAGCAATTTTGTTACCAAAGCAGAAGCCGCCTGCACGTTTGTTTGGCACGTAGGGAAGATCATCGCCGAAGAACCACAGAACCGAGTTAGTGGCGGACTTGCGCGAAGAGCCGGTACCTACCACGTCACCCACGTAAGCAACGGGGAAGCCCTTGGCTTTTACTTCTTCGATCTGTTTTAGCGGGCCAGTGGTGCCTGGTACTTCCGGCTCGATACCTTCGCGCTCATTTTTAAGCATAGCGTTGGCATGTAACGGAATATCAGGGCGAGACCAAGCATCAGGGGCAGGTGAGAGGTCATCGGTGTTGGTTTCGCCAGGCACCTTGAAGACCGTCAACGTGATTTTCTCTTCCAGCGCAGGCTTGGAAAGGAACCACTCTGCGTCAGCCCAGGATTGAATGACATCTTTGGCGACGTTGTTGCCATTTTTAGCGCGCTCTTCAACATCGTGGAAAGCGTCAAACATCAACAGCGTGTGCTTCAGCTGTTCGCCGGCTTCACGAGCCAGCTCTTCATTATCCAGCAGTTCAACCATAGAGACGATGTTGTAACCGCCTTGCATGGTGCCAAGCAGTTTAACAGCATGGATTTTGTCGATTAGCGGAGAGGTAGCTTCCCCTTTGGCAATCGCGGTTAAGAAACCTGCTTTAACATAAGCAGCTTCATCAACGCCTGGCGGTACACGGTTGGTGATTAAGTCAAGAATAACTTCTTCTTCACCCGCCGGCGGATTTTTCAGCAGCTCGATTACGGAAGCGACTTGCTCAGCATTTAGGGGCTTGGGCGGGACGCCCTCAGCAGCGCGTTCCTCGACATGTTGGCGGTAAGCTTCAAGCACGTTGGGGCCCTCTCATCTTCTAATGGTGGCGAACGCATGCCCACACGGTATTGAGTATGCGTCCGTACACGTGACATACGCTTGACAAACAGCGTCTGGTGGATGGTTGGGATTCTACGGCAAACTGTCGACAATGTTAAGGCGACAAGCGGTTGAGCGCGTTGTACTTTATGTTGATGAGTTGATATTTAGTTTCCTGAACTGGCTTTTTTAAAATTTTTGGACGAAACGCTGTAAGTTTTTTACCCAATAAGGGTGATTAATGGTAAGTCCGAGTGTGATTATGGTGATGTCGCGTTACCATGTATTACGCTGATGGCATGAAAAGCGTGCTCAAAAAGTCGTATTACTCGGGCGTGGCGTGTTTCAAGTAGTTGTGGTTTCAGGTCAGTTGAATGAGGTGTTAAGAACCTCTTTGTTTAAGGTTACATGACGGTAGATAGCGCAGTGTTTTAAAGGGAGCAAACGCCATAAGGCGTTTATATGTTGTACAATAATGAGATAAGCAATTGGTAATGGTGTTATGTCAATACAATTAAAAGCACTACAGCCGGTGGGTCATGGGCTGCAAGCTGATGATTTGTTACCGGAAAGTCTTGAGGCATTTTTGGCGTGCCCAACGCCAGATGCTTGGTTGGAGTGGGCGCTAGAGAACCCTAATACGCTGCTAATCGACCATGCGCAATGCGAAAAAAAAGCGGCTTCAACGGCGATGAGCTTGCTCTATCGTTATGTCGATCAGCCTGTTTTGTTGAGCAAAATGTCGCAGCTTGCCCGTGAAGAGCTGCTGCACTTCGAGCAGGTAGTCGTTTTAATGGAGAAACGGGGCGTGGCGTATCGGCATCTTACGGCCTCGCGCTATGCCGAGGGTTTGCGCAAGCATTTGCGTAGCAACGACCCGGAGCGGCTGATCGATGTGCTGATCATTGGTGCATTAATAGAAGCACGCAGCTGTGAGCGTTTTGCGCGCTTAATCCCTTATTTAGATGAAGAGCTGGCGCGCTTTTATCGCACGCTGGTGAAGTCTGAGGGGCGTCATTTTGAAGATTATTTATTGCTTGCACGGCAGCAAACAGATGATTCGTTGGATGACCGAATCGCCTTTTTCGTGGCGCGTGAAGCGGAGCTGATCACTTCGCAAGATACGGCTTTTCGTTTTCATAGTGGCGTGCCAGCTTAAGCCACTGCTAGCCAAGGCAGGATGTGTATCATGCGCGATGCTCAACCGACAGACCAGCTGACCCTTTTTGGCCATTTTTCGCTAACGCAAGGCGAGGATGTGCTGACACATTTCAGTTACGACAAAGTTAAAGCCCTTTTGGTTTATTTGTTGTTGCACCGCCAGCCGGTAAATCGTGCCGCGCTTGCTGAGCTGCTCTGGCCAGACCAAGGCCTCTCATCTGGCAGGACTAACCTGCGCCACGCGCTGCACTGTTTGCGTCAATCCATGGGCGACAACGCTGAGCATGTGCTGAACGTATCTCGCCAAACCATTGCTTTTCAGCTGCCTAACCACTGGCAGGTAGATTTACATGAACTGCAGAAATTGCTTGAAGGGCCGCGGGATTTAGCCACTCTTGAAGCGGTAATGGCCTGTTATCAAGGCGATTTGATTGAAGAGTTGCAGCTTGCTAACTGTAGTGAATTCCAGCGTTGGCTGGTGCAGGTAAGAAATGAATGGCGCCAACGCGTTATTCGTTTTGCTGAGCAGGTACTAGATGCCCATGCCGATGTACCTGATCCCATGTTAGAAGGGTTGGTTAGCCGTTTCTCAGGCTATGGCCCTTTCCATGAGCGTTTAGTTCGCCAGCTCGCTGAAAAGAATCAAATGGCGGCAGCCCATGAGCAGTTCAATAGTTACTTGCAGCTATTGGCACTCTCTGGTCAACAGCCCGAGCCGAGCTTCTTACAGCTAGCAACTTACTGGTCTGACGGCCATCACGACCCGCGGGCAATGAGTCCTCAAGGGGCGTTCTCCCGTGCGTTAGCCGCTGACAGTAAGCCGTTGCGTGAAGATGAAATCGAGCTTCGTCAGCTCTCTGTTATGGCGATTCGCCTGAGGCTTCAGGGTGATTGGCAGGAGCGTGCTGCAACACGCAACTGCTTGGCTCTTCAATTAGAGCTACTGCGCTGGTTAGAGCAACAGTGCCACCATCTAGGGGGCTTTTGGCTACCTGGGGCTACCGGCGGCTTGGGGCTTGCCTGCTTTGGTACTCATGGGCCTGCGCACCAATTAGCGGAACTCGTGGCTCTATACGAGCACTGCCGCCAAGCGCTGCCTCAAGAGTCTGCACGGCACTGGACCGGAGAGGGCGAACCGCCCAAGTTTGAACTTGCTGCTGGGCTGCACAGTGGGCGCGTCGTGTATCTGCCGGAGCGCCAATTAGCAGACCCTCTTGGCCAGGTCACTCAGGTCTCCTTGGAACTTATGAGCGCGGCAGAAGGCAGCGAGTTGGTTATCTCGCAGGAGTCGAGCCAACACATGCCGCCCGCGCTTGATCTTCAGCCGCGGCTAGTTTCGCGCTTGGTGGCCAGCGACGGTCGTGTGCGCCTACGCGCACTGGTATTAGGCCAAAACGAGGGTGGGCGTGATGCGTTACCGCCCAGTTTAGTGGGCCGTGAAACATCGCTGCGTACGTTGCGGGACGCTCTTGCCCGGGCGGGTATTGGGCTGCGTCAGAGCGTTTTGGTACGCGGTGCTTCTGGTATGGGCAAATCCGCTCTGATGGTGGGGTTCCGCCAGCTAGAACTTAGCCGCGATGCGGCTATTTGCTGGCAGCCTACCACACGCCTTTCGGTATTAGAGCCTTATGGCGTCGCCCGTACTCTAGTCGCGTGGTTCTTGGAAGCAGCGCCCACCAGTGATTCTATATATCAGTTACAGAAGCGCTTAGAAATAGAACCCCTGGACGAGCAGCGCCAGCAACTGCTTGAAGAAGCCTTGGGCGTTCGCGATGTTCAAGAGATTACCCAGCTAACCCAAAACGGCGAGGCCGTTGAGCTGGTAGTGCGCCTGCTGCACCGGTTAATAGATCAGCAGTCTGGTGCTAAAACGCTAGTGCTGATGATTGATGACCTGCAGTGGTTGGACGAGCCCTCTTTCAAGGTGTTAGCGGGCCTTCAGGCTCGCTTGCCCATTAACACTGCCTTTATGCTAGTGGCTAGCCACCACGGCCGTGAACCGCTGCCTGTTAAGCTGCATTGGGATCAGCAAATTAGCCTAAGTAAGCTGGATGCTTTGCAGTCCTCTCGTCTACTGTCTCAGCTTTCAAGACGCTATAGAATTCATTTAAGCCCACGGTTGCGAAATCAAATCATTGAGCGCTGCGACGGTGTGCCGCTTTACCTGCAGGAGATCTGCCGCCGCTTGGATATGGATCGCCGTGAAGGGCGGACCGTGCAATTCGACGAGCTGCCCAAAGGCTTGTTAGGGCTACTGGCTAGCCGCATTGACCAACTTGAAGGCGACCGCGAAATAGCCCACGTGGCGGCAGTGCTTGGTAAGCGCTTCAGGCTCGACTTTTTGCTCGAGTGCAGTGGGTGTGAAAAAGCTCGCCTTATCCAGGCGGTTGAGCATATGCGGCGGTTGGAGATTATCGAGCCAGTTGAAAAAGAGAGCGGCGAGCACGAGTTCCAGTTTAGTCATCAGCTTCTTCAGGAAGCCGCTTACCTTTCCTGCCCAAGAGATGTTCGGGTGAAGCTTCACCAGCAGGTGGTAACGCTGATCGAAGAGCGCTTTCCGGTGTGGATTAGTCGCCATCCAGGCGACTTTGCTACCCATTTACGTCGCAGTGGTCACTATGCTCGAGGTGCCCGCTACTTTGAACTAGCTGCCCGCGAGGCCCTAAAGGTGAGTGCCAACCGCACGGCGTTGCGCATGGCAGATTTTGGGTTGGCTAGCCTGCGCCATGTAGAACACCAAGTAGAGCGTGAGGTAAGCCTGCTTACGGTGCGTGGACAAGCTGCCTTTGCTCTTGAAGGGCATGGTTCGCCAACGGCCCATGAAAGTTTCGTGCGTGCCAGAGAGCTATTGCGTCACCCCTGTGGTGAGGTTTCAGATGAGCCAGAAGATCTCGAGCAAATTTTCTTGGTGAAGTGGGGGCTGTGGGTGGGTCGCAGTCAGCGTTATGCCCATGCGGACGCATTTGCATTGGCGTCTACCCTTTCCGATATTGCTGAGCGCTTGGAAGATCCGCGTTATCAGCGGCTGGCAGACTATGCCAGGGCGCAGTGTGAGTATTGGGCGGGGCGTATTCAGCAGGCCCACGACCATCTAGACGAGATCGACCCACTTAACGCGCAGATGATGATTGAGTGGTTACCGTTCTCGGATCACCCGCAGGTAACGGCGACGTGTTTTCAAGGTTGGGCGCTCTGTTTGCGTGGGGATTACCAGCGTGCCGAGCGGCACGTCTCGTCCGCTATTCGATTGGCTGAAAAAATAGGTCACCCCGGCACCTTAGCCATGGCGTTAATGTTTGCTGCAGCGCTTTATCGTCAGCTTGGTCATGTTCACCTTGCTGCGCGCCATGCTGAGCGCGCGGCAGCGATGACAGAAACCCCGGACTTGCAGCTTTGGCAAATTTCCGCTCAGGGTGTATTAGGTTGGCAACGTGCCCTGGCAGGCGATCATGGCGGGCTAGTCCAGATGCGCGATAGCTTAGATCAAATGGCCGAGCTAAAAGGCCGCGACCATTTTCAGCGGCCGGTACTCTGGTACTCTGATGCCTGTATCGAACTTGGTGAGTTAGCGGCAGCAGAAGATTACCTAGACCAGTGCTTAGTAATCGCTCGTGAACGAACAACGCTGTTTTTACCCGAGCTTGCTACCCAACTTGCTAAAGTGCGCGATCTGCTTGGGCATCCAGCCAATGAGGTAAAAGCGCTAGCGGAAATGGCGATTCACCAGGCTCGGGAACATGGTAATCGCCACCAGGAGTTGGCAGCACTGGAATTTTGGTTGACGCGCATTGCGCCTAGCGACCAGCAGGCAAGAGAAGCATTTAGAGGCTTGCTAGGCGAAATCAGCCACAGTGATGCGCCTGTTTTAGTGCGCTGGACGAGCCTGCTAGACCGTCGTTCACAGGCGACAAGTGTGGAGAGCTAATGCAGGCTCAAGCAGAGGAAAATGCATTCTCTAGGCGGTCGTTTTTTCAAGCCATGTGAGTGTGACGATTGCCTGTTCGCGGTCGTCGCCACACACATGGCGATCAAACTCGAACTGCTTGCACACGGCAGGGCGAGTAGGGTGGCCAAACAACTTGCATAGGTTGTCATCGCTTAATTGAGCGCACCTAACCCCAGCCGGTTTGCCATGGGGCATGCCTGGTATGGGGGAGGTGATGGATGGCGCTATACAGCATGCGCCACAGCCGACACGGCAAGCCGTTGGCTGTGGCGCAGTTGTTCCACTGCTCATGTTAAGACGTCAGCCATTGCGCCTTTATTAATCCCTTCAAATGCCTGAACCGAGGACGATTTTCCGCTTTGCTCGGTTATTCTCTCAGCTAACCACGCAGCAATATTTTCTACGGTGGTCGGTTTAGGTAATACGCAGCAGCGAGCTTGAGGGATAGTGATTAAAAACTCTCCTTGTGCGGCTTCATAGCGACAGGTCAAAGTAGCATCATCTTGGTAAGCGATATCCGCGTCTTCAAGTAAATAACGATTGTCTAACCAGTCAGCCCATTGTTGCTCAAGGGTAGTTTGCCGCTCACCTTCTTGCCATATATAGAGTCTTGAGCGGTGCCCATGGGCAATACGTTGGCAGTTGCCTGTGTGGCGTTTCAGTCCATGACTGTAGCCGTAAGCTGCGCCTTCAATAGCCTCATCACTTAAGCTTAGCTTTACATAATGAACGTTGTCAGGCCGCTGCATAGTGAGAGTGTCGCTCAGTAGATCTGTAACATCTCCAATAGTAATTGTTTCCCATGGCAGCAGTGTAAATGCTTCGGCGGGGCCGCGTACTTCCATGGCGTAGGGAGTAGTAGTTCGAATACAAATGCCTTCAGGGCACTCGCTGACTTCAATGCCTGGCGCCTTGAGGGGTACTAGCAGTGTATGGTCAAGACCGCTGTCGAGCGTTCGTTTAATCCAGGGCTTCACCTCACCGAAGTCAAACAGCATGCCGTCTTCACCCAGCTCTCCGTCTAATAGGGCATCTACTTGCCAACTGCACCCCTTTAGGCCTTTTTCTGGGCACCAGAGGGAAACATCAATATGGGTCAGGTGGTTAACAAATAGCGACATTAATCAAATCCTGCGATTTTGTGCGTTTGAAGCGAGAGGCGCCACTGGGGGTTAGCCATACAGTAAGCGGTCGTTGATTTAACCGTTTGAGCATTTAGTGACTCACTACCGCGATCCATGGGCTGTAAAAAAAAGTGGCTGAAATCGAGCGAGGCAAAATTTTCTGGTAGCGCGTCAGGTTGCGGATAAACCAGCTTTAGTTCGTCCCCGTGGGTCACTGCAAGAGGGTTAGTGCCCTTTGGACTCACGCACAGCCAGTCGATACCGGGCGGTGGCAAAAGGGTGCCGTTGGTTTCCACGGCTACTTCAAACCCATAACGGTGCAGCGCAGCTACCAGCTCGGCATTGAGCTGCAACAGCGGCTCGCCTCCTGTAAAAACCACATAGGGCGTCGCTCGGCTAGAGCTCTGGGGCCACAGCGCATGAATATGATTGGCCAGCGCGCTTGCTGTAGCAAACTGGCCGCCATTAATACCGTTAGTGCCGATAAAATCGGTATCGCAAAATGTACACTTGGCGCTAGCGCGGTCAATCTCTCGACCTGACCAAAGATTACAGCCGCTGAAGCGGCAGAATACGCTGGCGCGGCCCGCTTGTGCGCCTTCGCCTTGGAGCGTGTAAAATGCCTCTTTAACTTGGTACATCAGCGCATTCCCTGCAAAACGCCACTTTCATATGCGAGTGGATCGGTGGCATGGTTAGCGCTAAAGGCGGCCAGACGTTCTCGGCAGCTGCCGCACTTACCGCAGGCGAGTTCGCGCCCTTCGTAGCAGGTCCAGGTATCGCGGTAATCTAGGCCCATGGCAAGCCCATCACGCAAAATCTCCGCTTTGGTAGATTGCAGGTAGGGGGCGTGGATCGTGACGGGTTCGAAATTAGCGATGCCAGACACGTGGTTCATGGCTTGAACAAACTCAGGACGGCAGTCAGGGTAGAGAATATGGTCTCCCCCATGGGCACCATAATCGACGCGTTGGGCGCCAATATTGACCGCTTTAGCAATCGCAAGTGAAAGCAGGATCATATTGCGGTTAGGTACCACCGTGGCGCGCAGGTTATCCGCCGCGTAGTCGCCTTCGGGCATGGCAATGGCATCGCTGGTTAATGCCGAGTTATCAATCAGGCCGTGAATGGCGCGTATATCAACCACCTGATGAGGCACTTCGAGCTGCTGGCAAACGTTTCGTGCAGTGGTCAATTCTCGTGCGTGGCGCTGTCCATAATCAAACGAGAGCGCGTGAACGGTGAGGCCTTCGTTCAGCGCGCGATGAAGTACTGTGTAGGAGTCCATGCCACCGGAATAAATCACAACGGTGGCAGACGCGTTTGCGTCTAGAGTGGTGTTTAACGACATGATTAATACTCACTGTTCGGAGAATTTTTTAGGCGCGTTAGCGTCACGCTAAGCGATGATCCGGGGTCCGGTCCGGAAGGGCGGCAGTGTACGCAATGTGGGGTTATCTGACCAGAGGTAGTCACGCCGCTTCGTTGTGTATGTCGGCATGGTTTGGCATGTTAAGCTGTTAATCCCAGCCGTAAGAGACAAGCTCATGGCCACCATAGAACATAGTGAAATTATTAAAGCGTCCCCAGAGCGCGTATTTGAGCTGTTACGCCGCGTTGAAGATTTTGCGGACTATTCTGATTTAATTCGTTCGATCGATACGTTAGGCAATGACCGTTACCGTTGGCATGTACGGGCGGTGGGTATGGACTGGTCCTTCGATGTAGTAGTGACAGAAATTCAGCCCCCTCACGTGTTGGCGTGGGAGTCGTTGGAAGGGGTGAAAAACCAGGGGCGCTATAAGCTGCGTGCAGTGCCTGAAGGAACGGAGGTTGAGTTAACCTTACACTATGATATTCGTAATCGCTTAATGGAAAAAGCGGTAAACAAAGCTGCCAAACCTTTAGTAGGTAAAGTCAGCCGCCAAATACTTGAACGGGTTGAAGCTCGGTTACATGAATAATTTCACACGTTACTCATGGCGTTGGGCCGCGGGCTTCGCGGTCGTGGCCATGCTTGCTTATGTTTGGTTATGGTACTCCCCTGATTTAATGGCGGTAAAGCGCTGGGCGGCCACGATGTCTCATCATCCGGTGGTGATCATTGGCGTAATGGTAACAATGGCGGTAACCCTTGCCATTGGCTTACCTGGCAGTATTGGCTTGTGGTTGATTGCCCCTTTTTATTCACCACTGATTGCGACGTTTATGTTGACCATAAGCAGTGTTGCAGGTGCGTGGGGCGCTTACCAGCTAGCGGCAAATGCGGGCGACCGCTGGAACCCTAAAGGGTTGACGCTTAAGGTCATGGAAACATTAGAGGCGCGTAGTGACCTTCTTACCCAGTGCGCGTTACGTATCCTACCGGGCTTTCCGCATTCGGTGATTAATTTTGCTGCTGGCCTGCGACGCATTTCGCTGGGCCGCTATTTAATCGCGGCGGCGCTGGGCTTGTCGGTAAAGTGGGCGGTCTATAGCAGTGCCATTTATGGCGCTCTTGAGGCAATAGAAGAGGAAAATGCCCTTCAGTTTGAGGTTATATTCCCACTTTTGGCGCTGGCATTACTGCTATTAGTAGGTGGCTGGTATCGGCGCCGCGTTGAAGCGGCGCGTGATTTTTAGCCGTTATTGAAGAGTATTAACCTCTCTGGCTACTTAGCGCAGGGCATGGCTGCGTGTGGTTAGCCGGTTTTGTGCATTGATGCGTCAAGGTGGTCAACCACTTCTGCCCAGTCAGCATCTGCTTCAACGGCTTCGCGTAGAAACTCTGCTTGGCCTTCATTCCAGCAGGGAGCGTCTGCTAGGGCCATCTCTTCGGGGAGCGGCGAGTTGCGTTGTATAAAGCGCTCGATAGATTCTGAATCAGAGGGTAATCCAAGCTGCTCAAAAAGTTCGCTAAAATGGTGTACGGGTTGTTCCATATTTTGCTTTCCTTTCCGTTGGTTAACGTACACTTAAACATAGCGTGAATGAGCGACTATGCCAGTCTCTTTTCTCAAAAAGCGCGTTAGCGTTCTCCGACGAGTGGTGTCAAAAAGCGGCGACGCTGGTCTTCAAAAGAGAGCGGTTGGGCGAGTAAGTGAACCAGCTTGGTATAGGCAGCTTCGGGCGTCATGTCATCGCCTGAGAGCACGCCAGCGTCGGCAAGGCCGTCGCCTGCCGCATAGGCACCTAAATGAATGCTCCCTTGGGGGCATTGGCTAATTGCTGCAATGAGTTTGCCTTCACCACTTGCCTTAGCAATGAGCGCGAGTAAGTCAGGGTTGCTAGGAATGTTTCCCGCCCCCCATAGCTGTAATAGCGCGCCTTTGATGCGTGAGTCGCCAAGTATGCTCTCCAATTGCCACGCGCTAATACCAGGCCAAAGGACGACTCTTGCGACTTCACCCTGGGCTACTGCAAGATAGTCGGCTAGCTCAAAGCGTGGGGCACCTCGCTGTTGGCAGGCCAGTCCCCGGCTAGGATAGTGTATAAAGTCATCGCCTACTCGCTCCCCAATAAGTGGGTAATTGGGGGAGGAGAATGCATCTACAGCGTTGCTGTGCTGCTTGATGGAGCGAACGCCTCGTAACAACCGGTTTGCAAAATAGATAGCCACTTCTTGCAGTGCAGGTTGGACGGCAAAGCGGAATGCGCCGTACAGGTTATCCAAGGCGTCGCTATTCGGGGCCTCTAGCGGCTGCATGGCGCCAGTTAACACTACGGGACGATCTATTCCTTGTAACTGATAAGCAAGGCTGGCGGCCGTCCAGCTTAATGTGTCGGTGCCATGAATAATCACGAAGCCGCGATAGGCGTTGACGTTATCGGCGATGTCTCTTGCTAACTGCTGCCAGTTAAGCGGTGTGGCAGCACTTGAATCGATTAGCGACGCGTAGCTAATAACATCGTACGCGGGTAGGCTTTGCCGTTGTGCCAGGGGAAGGTGGCTTAATGCTTGATGTAGGCGGTCACGAAAATTACCGCCTGGGGTAAGGCCATTCGCCTGTTGCAACATGCCTATGGTGCCGCCGGTATAAATGACCAGCAGGCGCTCTTTAGTGGGAGCTGAAGATGTTAAAGGAGACGTCGTGCTCAAAGCATTATCCTGAAATGGTCGATGACTGCGTTAACGGGCCGCTTTGCATCGGTAGCTTTAGTGTCACTAGTAAGTTAGTTGTTATGTACTATCAGTTTGCCTGACTGGTCATCTAGTCGACGTTTACGACCAGCGAGAAGCGCAAACCCGCAGCAGATTAGAATCAATAAAATAAGTAGCCAAGCGATGTCTTCAGTGCCGGCACCTGCTTGGAGCATCAGGCCCACGCCAAATGGCCCAAGGGATGCAAGCGTGTAACCTCCACCCTGGACGAGGCCAGAGAGCTGCCCGGCTAAACGTGAGTTAGCGGTTCTCAATACCAGAAGGCTAAGTGCTAAGCTGAAGCTGCCGCCTTGACCAATGCCAAGTAGCGCTGCCCCTGGCCACTTCCAGGCCAATGGCGCGATTAGCAGCATCCAAAGGCCTAATCCAGTGCTGAACAGAACCAGCAGCAGGGCGGGGCGCTGGTCTTTGCCTAAGCGAGCCAGCCAAGGGGCGGATAGTGCAGCGCCTAGCTGGCACATGATTGAAATAGCCATTGTCCAGCCCGCGGCGGCCTCATCGTATCCGCGATATACCAGTAGTGTGGGCAGCCAGCCGAACACGATATACGCCATTGAGGACTGGATGCCCATAAACAGCATGACATGCCAAGTCAGCGGTTTGCGTAGCAAATGCAGAAGCGGTGCTTTTGGTGAAGTGGGTAACTGAGATTGCTGGGTTTTGGGGGCCTTCGCGATCCATAGAAGTAATGCCACAAGCGCTAACAGGGACCAGCTCATTAAACTCAGCTGCCAACTTCCCAGCCATTGCATTAGTGGTACGCTAAGCCCAGCGCCCAGCGCACCCCCAAGGCAGAGCGCCATGGTGTAAAGCCCGGTAAGTAAGTCGGCACTTTCAGGCAGTTCTCGTTTGACCAAGGCGGGCAGCAACGTACCACTAATCCCGATAGCTGTGCCTGCCATAGCAGAACCCATAAATAGGCTGCCGGGCAGCGGTAGCCCCCTAACTATTAGCCCACTGGCTAATAGTAATAGCGCTCCGCTTAGCGCACGTTCACTACCAAGCCGATGGGCCAACATTGGTGCGAGTGGGGCCGACAAGCCCAGGAAAAGTACCGGTAAGGTGGTGAGAATACCTGCGGCCGCAGGTGTTAATCCGGCGGTCTCTTGTAGGCGGTTTAGCAGTGGGGCAACCGATGACATAGCAGGGCGCAAATTAAGCCCTACTACGAACATCAGTAAGATGAAGGTGAATGCACGACGAGAGACCATGGCGGGCGCTTACGCTTATTTAAGGTGTGGACGTAAATCTCCACGCACCGCATCGAGCAGGGTAATAAAGTGGTAGTCCTGAGGAGTGTCCAAGCAGTCTACCCGTACCTGGGTGCGCATTCCTTTATTGATATCTAATTTATCATAGATTTCCAGGGTTAGCTTGCGCGCAGGTTTATCGCCAGGAGCGATAATGCCTTCTTCAAGGGTAAACGTTTCAAGCAGGGTCACGCGCACCCGCGTACTGTTGCCTTCGCTCAGTACACGCCGCACGAAGAGCCAGCCTTCGCAGGGGAGCGCGTCATTGCTGTCGCGCTCGCGCAAAAAAAGCGTACGGTAGCAGGCACCTTCCACCGACGCCTTTTCGGCCATGCTGCGATATGCTTGAAGCACTTGTCCTGAAGAAGCACGCGCATCTTCTAGGCGCTGTGAAATACCTTGATGTTCGCGACTCAGCTGCTCTTGATGCTGAAAGGCAAGCCACTGACGGTACTCATTAATTAGTTGCTTCGACGCCATGATCACTCCATGAATCAATTCAGTGGTAATGCTGGAATATGCAGGGCGCTAACCTTCGCATATTCCTTGCCGGCAGGCTAGCGGCGGGCGCGGCGGCGTTCGCCGCTTGAAGACGCGGATTGCCCGTCAGGCTTACGTTTGGCGCGGGGTTGCCGCTGGCCCCGGCGCCCATTTTCAATCGGCTCGGGCTTGGCGTTGGGGTCAGGTTCGAAACCGGGCTCAATACGCTTGGGAAGTGTCTGCTTGATTAACCGTTCGATGCCGCTGAGTAAACCATGCTCATCGACACATACCAGTGAGACGGCTTCACCATTGCTACCTGCACGACCTGTGCGGCCAATACGGTGCACATAGTCTTCCGCTACATTAGGCAGGTCGAAGTTCACTACGTGGGGTAGTTCATTGATATCCAGCCCGCGCGCGGCGATATCGGTGGCCACCAGTACCTGTAGGTCACCGCTTTTGAAAGCGCCTAGAGCCCGAGTTCTGGCGCCTTGGCTTTTATTGCCATGGATTGCCATCGCAGGAATATCTTGCTTGGAGAGCTGCTCTGCTAGGCGGTTAGCGCCATGTTTGGTGCGTGTAAACACCAACACCTGAAACCAGCCATGCTGTTGGATCAAATGAGCGAGTAGTTCACGCTTTTTATCGCGATCTACGCGATAAATGGCCTGCTCAATTCGTTCGGCTGTGGTGTTGCGCGGTGCAACTTCAATCAACGCAGGGTTGACGAGTAGTTGCTGGGCGAGCGCTTGAATTTCATTTGAAAACGTCGCGGAAAATAGCAGGTTTTGACGCTTTTTTGGCACCAAGCGCAGCAGCCGCTTAATGTCATGAATAAAGCCCATGTCGAGCATGCGATCCGCTTCATCGAGAACAAGGATTTCCACTGCGGATAAATCGACATGGCCTTGCTGTTGAAGGTCAAGCAGCCGGCCTGGGGTGGCAACCAAGACATCAAGGCCTGCTTTTAAGGCATCAACCTGGGGTTGCTGACCAACGCCACCAAAAATAATGTGGGAGCGAAGCGCAAGGTGTTGGCCATAAGCGGAAACACTTTCACCCACTTGGGCGGCCAGCTCACGGGTAGGAGTGAGGACGAGAGCTCTTACTTGGCGTTTCGCGGGGCGCTTGCCGTTAGCGAGCCGCTGAAGCATCGGTAGCGTAAAACCAGCTGTTTTACCTGTGCCGGTTTGGGCACTGGCGAGTAGGTCACGCCCCTCCA
Source organism: Halomonas sp. GFAJ-1 (assembly GCF_000236625.2). Classification (NCBI taxonomy): domain Bacteria; kingdom Pseudomonadati; phylum Pseudomonadota; class Gammaproteobacteria; order Oceanospirillales; family Halomonadaceae; genus Halomonas; species Halomonas sp. GFAJ-1. The sequence goes on along the minus strand of NZ_AHBC01000008.1, from coordinate 15,875 downwards.
GTACTACGGGGATAGCCTTTAATTGAATAGGGGTTGGCTGGGTATAGCCTTGCGCGGTAACGGCGCGCAGTAAATCGTCGTGCAGACCAAGTTCAGAAAAGCTCATGCGTTCTCCGCAATCACCTAGCAAGTCATACCGACAGGCGGCAGTTTGCTAAGCGTAATGTTCAAAAAGCGAGGATGATACACCGTCGCGGCAGCGAAGTTTGCCAGATAAAGTGCGCTGCCGCGATGGACATTTATTAGCCGCAAAAGGCAAGTACGTATGACAAAGCCTTGTTCGGAAGTGACGGGGTAGTGCTGAAAAATAACCGTGATACACCATTACAGTGTATCACGATTGCTAGCTGGCGGTGCCTTTCAACGTGCTTATTGGTGGTCAATGTGCTGCGCATAAAGGCTGGTAACCCGCGCATGACTGGCAGCAGGCAGTGGCAGCGAGGCGACTTCATCGGCGCTAAGCTCAAAGAGTTGGTTGGGGTGCGCTATGCCAGCATCAAATAGCTGCGCCGCCGTGGCAGGGCCAATGCCATCTAGGGTCATTAACGGGCGGGTAAAGTTTTCAAGAATATGTGCTTGCTGTTGGGCAGAGCTGGGGGCGCTGTATAGCTCAAGGGCTTGTTCAGCAACAAACTGTTCAATGCGTCCCAGTGTCTCAATAGCCTGTGCAGGGGCTCCCTGGGCAACCAGTATGACGGTGATAGCCTCATGGCTATTTAGGGCCGTCTCTAATAGGGAGAGTGATGTATCGCCCTCAAGCCATGCTTTTAGAGAGTGCGTTAGGCTAGCAAGCTGCTTGTGTAGCGCCTCAACGTCTAACGTGTTGTCACTATTCATATCGCGTCCTTGTCCGAGTCTCTGACGTAGCTTAGCCGTTAATAGGCAGGTCGACATGAGGTGCCCAAGCTGACCTACTCAAAAAAGTTGCCTTGGCGTAGCTGATGTGCGATCTGGCCGGCAATGCTGGCCCAACTCTCGCCTAGTGAGCGTACCAATGCTGGGTAGCCATCTTCATTGAGTTCTGTTTCAGCAGTAACACTTTTCATCGCCAAAAGTTCATTGCTGTTGCTTCGAAGCTGCCACTGGCCGCTGGCCACAGCAACCCCATCATACCTTCCCTGGAACTGATCAATTTCAAGTTGCAGTGTTGGACCGCTAGGTGCATTGATCTCTTCCCGAACTACTTGGATAGTGGGTAGCTCATGGGCAAGGTGCACCCGCAGTGATCGCTCCAGCTGACGGCCTATGCTTTCCGCCCACTGATGCTCCCGCGCTTCGTTGAGGGCAATATCATCTAACTGCATAACAATACCATCAACATCTAGATAATGTGCTAACCGTGGAGCGCTTACTTTAAGCGTGGCTTGGGGTTGAACCGGGGCGTTAACCGCTGGGCTGCTCGGTAGCATGTAGCGTGCCGGGGGGGTAACGCTGCTTGCACAGGCCGACAGCAGAAGGCTCAGGCCGAGCAACAGTAAAGCCTTAAGGGTCAGAAAGCGCATAGTCATTCCTTGTTAGCGTGGAGCACGGGGAATTGGATCTTGAGTGTCCAGGTTATCAAATAGCAATGCCCTGGGGTTTTCGTTCAACGTGCGGGTAAGGGGCTGTAGGTCACGCATCAAACGGTCTAGGCGTTGAATCGCGGTGGTTAACTCCTGGTAAGCAGGCGAAGAGGGCGAAACACCTTGTAGTGTGCTGCGTAGCTCATCGAGTGTAGCGTTCAGGTTGCCGCCAAGTGCTTGGGTATCTGGGTCATTTAGAAGCTGGTTCATTGCCGCGCTGACTTCACGAACTTCGTTGAGTACGCTCTCTGACGCCTGCAGATTGCGATCTAGGCCGGCCAACAGCGGCTCTACCTCTAATCCGTTAAGTTTATCCAATAAATTGGTCACTTGCGCTTGGATTTGTGCAAACCCGCCTGCCACCGTGGGGAAAACGGTGCGTTCTGAAAAAGACTCAGCCAAATATTGATCGGCTAAATCCCGCTGGAAGTTCAGATCGACAAAGAGGGCGCCAGTGAGCAGGTTGCCATTTTTCAGGGATGCGCGCAGGCCCATGCCAAACATGCGCTGAAAACGCTCTTCCCACATCTCTAAATCAATATCCTCATTTTCAATACCTAAACGTTGCGGCTCAATGCGGATCAATACTGGTATAGAAAACTGAGCTCGTGAATCAGGTTGTGGAGCGGTAAAGTTCCAGGGGACGGCGGCAACGGTGCCCAGGCGGACACCTCGAAACTCCACGGGCGCCCCTTTTGAGAGCCCACGTACCGTATCCTCAACCAGTAGCACGTATTCGAGATAGCGGTTAAATGTCCCCTCGCGGGCACTATCTTCATCTGCATAGAGGCTAAAGCTGGCATTGGCTTCTACCGGGCGGCCCATGGGTAAATCCTCGGGTACGCCAAAGGTAACCCCGCCGCCCAGCAGCGCTTCCAGGGACTCTACGTTGACACGGACGCCATCGGCGTCTAAACGAAAATCAACGCCGCTAGACGTCCAGAACCGAGTGCTGTCCGTGACAAGCTGTGCATAAGGGTCTTCTATAAAGACATGGTGATGCATGGTACGAGTTTCAGGCTCAAAACGTGTGTCTTCAACGCGGCCAACGGTATAGCCTTGGAAGGACACGGGATCCCCTACACGCAGTGAATTGCCCAGCTGGCTCACTAGACTGATGTGCAGCCCAGCTTGGCCTGCAGGCGCGACCGGGGGAACGTCGCTGACCTGAAACTCACGGCGTGGCTCTTCAGACCTACCCGGCTCAAGCTGAATATAAGCACCTGAAAGCACGGTGCCAAGGCCGCTGATGCCTTCCCTTCCAATACGTGGTTTGACGACCCAAAAGCGGCTGTCTTCGCGCAGCATAGTTTCAGCTTCAGGTTGAATGCGGGCAGTCAGGACCGCGTGGGAAAGATCGTCAGATAGCTGCACGCTTTGTACCCGACCTATTTCAACGTTGCGGCTACGAATTAATGTGCTGCCTGCCTCTATGCCTTCAGCATTTTCCATATTGAGTGTTACCAGCGTGCCGCGGCTTGTATAGTTGTCGTATACCAGCCACATGCCAATAATGACAGCGACAATTGGCACAATCCAGATAGGCGAAAGCCTAGTCTGAGGCGATGACTTCGCCCTGTGCAAGTCGTTCTCTTCTGAAGGCGTTGTTCTTTGCTGCGGGGTTGAATCATTAGCCATCAACAGGTTCCTTGGTGGCCGTTTCACGGCGAGTAGAGCATGTGGGTGGGGCGTCCCAAATCAAGCGTGGGTCAAAGGTTATGGCAGCAAGCATGGTGAACACTACCACGGCTCCAAATGCCAATGCAGCTGGGCCAGGGGTAATTGACATTAACGAGCCGGCCCGTATGAGGGCAACTAAGATAGCAACAACAAACACATCGACCATTGACCAGCGGCCGATAAACTCGGTGAGCCTGTAAAGTTTAGTGCGGCTTTGGGCGTTCAGTTCGTTGCTGCGCTTTATTACAAGGCAGAGCCACGCCAAGGCGACGAGCTTACCTACGGGTACGATGACACTCGCAATAAAGATAACTGCAGCTATCGGCCATGAGCCCATTTGAAGCAGTTGCACTACCCCGCCAATGATGGTGGAAGGTGTTGTGTGCCCTAGGCTAGTCGTGGTCATAATCGGGTAGACGTTAGCCGGGATATACATAATGGTGGCGGCAAAGAGCAGTGCCCAAGTGCGCTGTAAACTGTGAGGTAAGCGCTGGTGGAGCTTTTCATGGCAGCGTGTGCAGCGGTTTTGGCCTTGAGGAGAAAGGCGATTCACTAAGCCGCAGGTTGGACACCCTGTCACCCCTTGGCTGGCGCCGGTGGTGCCAGTTTTTGTTCCTTCTGGCGCGAGGGGTTCGCCCTCCAGCGAGAACCACATCCAGTCGGCGTCAAGAGACTGTGACGTCTTTAGCAATAACACGGCAAACATACAAAACGACCAAAAAGAGATACCCAGCTCAATATGCGCCATGCCGGCAATTTTAATTAAACTGACCAGGGCGCCAATGATAAAGACATCGGCCATCATCCAAGGGGTTAGGTGGGCTAAAGAGCGCGCGATGTCACGGCTAAATGACATATGTTTGCCGCGTAAAAGGCCGTACTGCAGCCAAATGACGCCCACCAGATAAACCGCTGGCAGCACGATAATCGTCATGATGACCGCAATTGCGACAATAGGCTGGTGAAAGGCGATTAGTGTAGTGGCTGTCTGCGAGAGCTCAATGCGGTTACCCACGCCACCTACGTTAAAACTGATAAACGGAAATGATACTGCAATCAGCAGGGCAATAAGCGAAGCGAGAGCAAGCGCCATGCTGCGTTGGGCTGGAAAGCGGTTACGCTTAACCAGGACGTGAGAACAGCGTGGGCAGGAAGCTTTCTCCCCAGATTTAAGCGGGGGCAGTGCTGAAACCCAGTCGCACTCATGGCAGGCACGCAGCCGCCTACGCTGAACGCGAAGCTCAGGCGGTAGGCGATCAACCAGCGGTGTATTAACCGGTAAGTGGCGTTTTTTTAGAGGGTAGTGGGGCAACAGCGAGCTCTCAATACATTAAGTAGTTAACACTAATACGGCGGGCGTGCTTGGCTGTCAAACCCGCGAATAAACTCTTCTTGACTGATGTGAAGGGTTGGACAAGGATGCACCCGCGATAGTGCCTAACATTACGACATTAAGGAACTGAAATGTTGCTCGCTTATATAGCGGTGCTGGTGGGATTAGCGTTACTTATTTGGAGCGCCGAAAAATTTATTGATGGTGCTGCGGCTACATCACGCTGGCTGGGGCTTTCACCCTTGCTTATTGGCATGCTGGTGATTGGATTTGGAACATCTGCACCTGAGATGACCGTATCGGTGTTAGCCGCCATGCAGGGAAATCCTGGCTTAGCAGTAGGTAATGCGTACGGGTCAAACATTGCTAATATCGGGCTCGTGTTAGGTTTTGTAGCGCTTATTGCACCTTTGGCGGTGCATTCAGATGTTATTCGCAAAGAGATGCCGTTATTAGTCGCCGTTATGCTTTTAACCGGCTTTATGCTGTTTGATGGATGGATTTCACGCTGGGAGGCGGTTGTACTGCTTGTTGCCTTGGTACTCTTTATCGGTGTAAGTATCGTGCGCTCACGCGGGCAAGCGAATGATCCGCTGGTTGATGAAGTTGCTCAGTCGCTGGACAGTAAACCCATGACCCGGGGCAAAGCGCTCATGTGGACGCTCGTGGGGTTAGTGTTGCTGATTGTGAGTTCGCGTCTGTTGGTCTGGGGAGCGGTCGAGATAGCGGTTGGTTTTGGTGTTAGCGACCTGATTATTGGTTTGACCGTGGTTGCTATAGGTACTTCTTTGCCTGAGCTGGCGTCTTCTATTAGTGCGCTACGCCGTAAAGAGCACGATATGGTGCTGGGCAACGTGGTGGGCTCCAATTTATTCAATAGCCTGGCTGTGGTTGGCTTGGCTGGGGTTATTCACCCCATTGAGATGGGGCGCGAAGTTCTGGTGCGTGATTGGAGTGTGATGACCTGCATGACGCTGCTAATGGTTCTATTCGCATTTTCCTGGCGAGGTCGACCGCGCCGGATAAATCGTGTTGAAGGCGGTATTTTGCTGGCGCTTTTTTTGGCTTATACCGGCTATATGGTGAGCATCGTAGTCACCACCTAAAGTGCTTTTAACTCTGCGTCAATGCGACACAGCTTAACGGCAAACTTTCTCTGTATAGCCATTGTCGAAGCTGTAAGATAGGCGTTAGATAAAGAATAAGCTTAGTGCTTATAACTAAAATGCAGTGCCACTAAGGCTCAACTAAGCTTGTGTGACCCAGTGATGGGATATTTGTTCAGGTCTTAGGAGAGTGTGATGGAACTCGACCCCCTGGTGCTATCGCGAATACAGTTCGCATTCGTTGTATCGTTTCACGCTATTTTTCCTGTTTTTACCATAGGCTTGGCATCTTATATTGCCCTGCTTCATGGCCTCTATTTTAAAACCAAAAACCCTGCGTGGGATCGTTTGTCGCTGTTTTGGACAAAGGTGTTCGCTGTGGTGTTTGGCATGGGGGTGGTGTCGGGCATCGTTATGTCTTTCCAGTTTGGTACGAATTGGAGCAACTTTTCCCAGGCAGCGTCTAATTTTTTAGGGCCTGTACTAAGCTACGAAGTGGTTACCGCTTTCTTCTTAGAAGCGGCGTTTCTTGGGGTGCTGTTATTTGGCCGAGGAAAAGTACCGCAGGGCGTGCACCTGTTTGCCGCTATCATGGTGGCCGTTGGTACGTTCATTTCCTCCTTCTGGATTCTCTCAGCTAACAGCTGGATGCATACGCCGGCAGGGGTCGAGCTGATTGACAATCGCTTCCATGTTGTTTCATGGATGGAAGCCATCTTTAACCCTTCATTCCCATACCGTTTTGCTCACATGGCGATGGCATCGTTTCTTACCGGTGGCTTTGTTGTAGCAGGGGTTAGCGCTTGGTTCTTACTGAGAGGTCGCGATCCGGAAGCTAATCGCCGGGCGCTCTCAATGTGCTTATGGTTATTGCTGTTCCTGGCGCCTGCTCAAGCGGTTGTCGGTGATTTTCATGGCTTGAATACCTTGGAATATCAGCCTACAAAAGTGGCGGCGATGGAAGGCAATTGGGAAACCTCAACTAACGTACCGCTACTGCTGTTTGCAATTCCTGATCAAGAGGCACAGACCAATCGTTTCGCTATTGGCATTCCTAGTTTAGCGAGCATTATTTTGACCCACTCAGCAGACGGGGAAGTGCCAGGAATTTCAGAGGCGGCGCCGGATGAGCAGCCACCGGTTGCGATTGTTTTCTGGGCTTTCCGTGTAATGGTTGGCATTGGGTTGTTGATGATCGCTGTTGCTTTGGCAGGGTTAATACTGCGCCGCAAAGGGCGTATCTACCATAACCCTGTTTTCCTGAAAGCGCTGACTGGCATGATTGCTATGCCTTTTGTGGCAGTACTGGCCGGATGGATAGTCACTGAGTCGGGCCGTGCTCCTTGGTTGGTATACGGGATGATGACCCATGCCGAAGGGGTCACGCCGTCGCTAACAGGGCCGATGGCGCTGTTTACTCTGGTTGGCTATGTGCTCGTCTATGGCGTGGTGTTCTATGCCGGTATTTATTACTTAACGCGTGTTGTGCGTAATGGCATGCTGCCAGAGGAAGAGCGGGAGACGGTGGGCGATAACTTCCATCGTCCTATGCGTCCAATGTCTGCTGCCCATACCCCCTTTGATGATGACGTTGATCCGGCTAGGAGCTAAACATGGAAATGTTTGATTTAACGCTAATATGGGCGTTCATCATCGGCTTTGGCATCATGATGTACGTCCTGATGGATGGGTTCGATTTGGGGCTTGGGATACTTTATCCCTTCGCCCCGGATGAAGATGCCCGTGACGTCATGATGAACTCTGTAGCGCCGGTATGGGATGGTAACGAGACGTGGCTAGTGCTTGGCGGAGCAGGGTTGCTTGGCGCTTTCCCGCTGGTCTATTCCGTGTTTTTACCAGCACTGTATATTGGCGTCTTTCTTATGTTGGCAGGGCTGATATTCCGGGGTGTGGCGTTTGAACTTCGTTTTAAGTCACGTCGTAACCGGCACTGGTGGAACCGAGCATTTTGCTGGGGTTCTTCTATTGCTGCCTTTGCGCAAGGTGCCGTGGTGGGTGCCTATATCCAAGGCTTTCGAGTAGAAAATTTCGCCTTTGTTGGCGGCCCTTTTGATTGGCTTACCCCGTTTTCGGTTTTAACCGGCTTAGGTTTAATGGCGGGCTATGCACTGCTAGGCGCCACATGGCTTATTCTTAAATCGGAAGGCCACATTCAGGATTGGGCCTACAAAATTACGCCACTGCTGTTAGCAATAGTGCTGGGCGTGTTTGCTATTATTAGCCTCTGGACACCGTTCGTGAATCCTGTGGTGTGGGAGCGTTGGTTTGGTCATCTTCAGATCATCTGGATATTTCCGGCGCTTGCGCTGCTATGTGCGTTCACTGTGTATAGGTCGGTGAAGCGGCGTAGGGAAGGTATCCCTTTCGTTGCGACGATAGGCATCTATGTATTTACCTATTTGGGCCTTATCGTTAGCAAATGGCCAGTGATTGTGCCTCCTAATTATACGCTTTGGGACGCTGCGTCTGCCCCTGAATCCCAGCTTTTCCTGCTGATTGGTGTGCTGTTCGTTATCCCGATTATTCTTACTTATACCGCTTGGACTTACTGGGTGTTCCGCGGCAAGGTACGAGTGGGTGACGGGTATCACTAATCCTATGTCCGGTCGGGATCAAAGCGAAGAGCCCCTCATTACGCCGCGCCGCTGGCTTCACATGCTCGCGCGCAGAGAGCGAAATCGGTTGGTAGGTGCGGCAGCCTGCGGTGTTTTAGCTGGCGTTCAAACCGTAGTGCTGGTGGTGGGCCTTGCCTGGCTGATAGACCAGCTAGTGATTCATGGCCGTTCGCCTGCGGAGCTTTTGCCCTTCTTTGGCGGGCTGGCCCTAGCCGTGGGGCTCCGCTCTCTTTTTCAGTGGGGGCAAGAAGTCTTAAGCGCTGAGGCGAGTCTGCGTATTCGCCAATTTGCCAGGGCCGAGTTGCTAGCGAAGATCGCGAAACTCGGCCCTGTTTGGTTGACCCAGCGGCAGAGTGGTGCTCTGGCTACTCAGGCTGTGGAACTTATTGATGCCCTGGATGGCTACTTTGCGCGTTTTTACCCCCAGCTACGTATCGTGGTGGCGTTGCCGCTGTTAATTGCCTGCGTGGTGGGGTGGCTCGATTACTTAGTAGCTATTTTTTTGCTCCTTTCTGCACCGCTTATTCCACTGTTTATGGCCTTGGTAGGGATGGGCGCGGAGCGTTTGAATCGAGATCAATTTGCAGCGGTTTCACGCTTATCTGCGCATTTTATTGATCGCGTGCGCGGTATGACGACGTTGCAGCTCTTTGGTCACACCCGTTCCGCTCAGCAGGACGTTTGGTATGCCACGGATGAGTATCGCCGCTTAAGTATGCGTACTTTGCGACTGGCGTTTTTATCCTCCGCTGTGCTTGAGTTCTTTGCGTCTGTCGCTATTGCGGTTGTTGCCATGTATGTGGGTTTTGGTCTGCTAGGCTACATCGATTACGGTCCATCGCCATCACTTACGCTATTCACTGGCTTGGCAGTGTTGCTGTTGGCGCCTGAGTTTTTCCAGCCTTTACGCACGCTTTCTCAGCACTACCACGATCGTGCGGCGGCGTTAGGTGCTGCGGAAAGTATTGCTACAATTTTTAATGAACCAGCATTAGTTCCTCATCATATAGCGTCGCCGCAAGCGCCAGGCGTTGAGTGTGAGTTAGCCAGTATCAGTGTGGGCTATGTTGGACGGACACCGACGTTGCAGGCAGTAAGCATGACGGTTTGTGTCGGTGATGTTGTGGCTATTACTGGCGAGTCAGGTAGCGGAAAATCGTCGCTGTTAGCGATTTTGGCAGGCTTTATGGCGCCATTAAGTGGCGAGTATCGCCGACGGTCAGCAAAAGTGGCGTGGCTTGATCAAAGCCCGTGTCTTATTCAGGGCAGCATGGCGGATAATCTTCGATTAGCTAATCCAGAGGCGAATGAGGCAGCCATGACGGATGCGTTGCGCCGTGCTGGATTGGGGGCCTTATTAGAAGCATTGCCGGCTGGGCTAGAGAGCATTGTTGGCGAGCGCGCCGTTGGTCTTTCGGGAGGGCAGGCCCAGCGGCTTGCCCTTGCGCGTGTTTATTTAAGTACGGCGCCGCTAGTCGTATTGGATGAGCCAACGGCGAATTTGGACGCCTCAGCAGAACTAGCCGTTATTCAGGCGCTGCTTGAGTGGGCTAAAGAGGGGCGAACGCTAGTGATTGCTACTCACCATCCCGCTATTGTTCATGCGGCTACTCGCCACTTTGTGTGCGAGGCGGGCAAGCTCAACGAGGTAAGCCTATGAGGCGTGTCTACCGTGAGTTCAAACCCTGGCTTGCTCTCTTACTGCGACGTCGTCAACGCTTCTTAGTTGGCGTCTTCCTCGTTTGGATTACGCTGCTAGCAGGGCTCTCTTTATTAGGTTTGTCCGGCTGGTTCATAGCTGCCTGCGCCCTTGCGGGTATTGCGTTAGCGGCAGGTCTGCCTTCTTCTTTGGATATTTATGTGCCTGGTGGAGGCATTCGTTTTTTTGCCTTGCTGCGAACGGTTGCACGTTACGTAGAGCGTCTTTATAACCACAATACGGTGTTAACGCTGCTGGCGGATCTACGCTTTCGTGTGTTCGGGTACTTAACGCGACTTGATGATGCTAGCTTACGTCGTCGTAGAGCCAGTGACTGGCTAAGCCGCCTGACAGCAGATATTGATACGCTAGATAATTTTTACCTTCGTCTACTGATACCGCCCTTTGTTGCGTTGTTATGCCTGCTTGTTGTATCGGCATTTATCGCTATCTGGCTACCTGGCGTTGCTCTCATGGTGGCTGTTTCGTTAGGGCTGCTGTGGCTAGTTATTACCCTGGGGTATGCCTGGCTTGGGTTTGCCAATAGCCACCAGCAGACAGTCGATCAAAGAGAACTGCGCCACTTAGTGCTTGATCAAGTACAAGCCTCTGCGGAGCTGATGAGCTACGGTACCAGTGCCTGGCATCAGCGAAAAATTGCCAGTCATGAAATGGATGCTGCGGCTAATCAGAGACGCTTGACGCTTAGGGCCGCGCTAGGTAACGCACTAGTTTCCATTGTGACCGGTATGCTGGTATTAGCCGTATTGTGGCTTGCCAGCATCGCCTTGGGAGAGGGGCGTGTCAACGGGCCAATTATGGTGATGGCCGTATTAATTATTTTGGGGATCAATGAAGCATTTAACCTATTGCCTTCAGCCTTTATTAAATTAGGGGCAAGCTATGCGGCGGTTCAGCGGTTGAATATTTTGTCGGTTAATACGCTTATCCCTGCTTCCGTGGCCTTTCCCCTCGAGAACCAGACCTACTCCCTTCGTTTGAATAGCGTCTCATTTTTCTATCCAAATATGCTTGAGCCCGCGTTAAGTAATGTTTCGTTTGTGCTGCCAGCCGCTAAGCGAGCGGTGATAACAGGGGTCTCCGGCGCGGGTAAGTCGACACTTGCTCAGCTGCTTATGGGGCGAGCTTCACCCTCTAGTGGTGATGTCAGCGTGGCAGGGTTTGCGCCGTTTACATTGACAGAAGATAGCCGGGCAGCACATTTCGCTATGCTTTCCCAGCAGGTTGATCTTTTCGATGGATCATTGGCGGAAAACTTACGTATCGCAAAGCCTAGCGCTAGCAACAAGGAGCTATGGCGTGCCTTGGATCAAGTGGCGTTAAGCGATTGGGCGCAGCAGCAGCCACAAAAGCTGGGCACGTCAGTAGGGGAGAAGGGGCAGCAGCTATCCGGTGGGCAAGCCAGGCGGGTTGCCTTAGCGCGCTTATTTTTACGTAGTCCAAACGTGGTGCTGCTGGATGAGCCTTTTGCTGGTGTTGATGCGCAAACGGCACAGCATCTAGCGCGTGCTTTAGATGACTGGTTGCAGGATAAAACAGTGATTTACTTTGTTCATCAAGTAGATGATGCGAGTTTATTGCCCGGAGTTGAGTACACTTGGCGGCTTGCTGAGGGACAGCTAATTGCTGATACTGGCATAAGTAGCTAGTTACCTAAGCAAAAAAAGGAATTCGATATGCATGAGTTTTTACGTCGGCTGCCAAAAGTAGAGCTTCACTTGCATATTGAAGGCTCTCTTGAGCCAGCATTAATGTTTGAGCTTGCGAAACGCAATAACATTGAGCTTCCTTATGCAACGGTTGAAGATGCGAAAGCAGCTTATCAATTTGATGATCTGCAAGGATTTTTAAATCTTTACTACCAAGGCATGGATGTACTGCGCACCCAGCAAGATTTTTATGATTTGGCGATGGATTATTTTAAACGAGCGCGCGAAGAGGGAGTAGTGCATATAGACATGCATTTTGACCCGCAAGCGCACTTGCTGCGTGGCGTGCCCCTTGAGGTTGTGATGGCGGGCTTGTTGCAAGCAAAAGAAGAGGCTGAAACATCGTTAGATTTGTCTGTTGGCATGATCATGGCATTCCTGCGTGATCGGCCAGCGGATGAAGCGCTGCATGTTTTTGAACAAGCGGCGCCTTATTGGAAGCATCTGGATGCGATTGGTCTTGATAGTGCTGAGCGCGATAACCCACCCGTTAAATTTCAGGCACTGTTTGCACGTGCTAAAGATGTTGGCTTAGTGCGTGTGGCCCATGCTGGTGAAGAGGGGCCTGCGGACTATATCGTTGAAGCGCTCGATGTGCTTGATGTGCAGCGTATTGATCACGGTGTGCGCTGCTTAGAGAGTAACGCTGTGATCCAGCGCCTTCGTGAGCAGCAAACCGTCTTAACCGTTTGCCCGCTTTCAAACGTTAGCTTAAAGGTGGTTGAGCAATTGAGCGACCATCCGCTCCCGATCCTGCTAGCGGAAGGGCTAAAAGTCACGATCAGTTCAGATGATCCGGCGTACTTTGGGGGTGGCTTGCTTACAAATCACTTGGCGTGTGCTGAAGCATTTGGTTGGAGTGAGGATGTTTTTCGCACGTTAAATCGCAATGCGATAGAAGAAGCATTTACTAGTGAGGGGCGCCGCGAAGAACTTAAGCGGCGTTTAGAGCGTGCTTAAGTTGAGTATATAAAAGAGAACTGCCGGCGCAAGGCCGGCAGTTTTGTGATAGCTAACTCAGGTGTAATGCCTGCGTCAGGGGAGAGCTGGAATTTCGAAATCAGGCATCTCGCCGGTGAGCGTATGCAGAAATGCGGTGATGTCGTTAATCGTTGCATCATCAAATTCCCGGCCAAGCATCTCCTCGCCCATGATAGCGACCGCTTCCTCTAGCGTTTCAGTAGCGCCATTGTTCATATAGGGATAGGTGACGGCTACGTTTCTAAGCGTAGGTGTCTTGAAGCGATATTTATCGCTCTCTTCACCAGTTACTAGGTAGCGGCCTAGGTCGGTTGAGCCTGGAACTTGGATCGCATGGAAGCGGCTATCTGTTAGCGCTGGCCCGCTGTGGCAAGCAATACAACCATTGTTAACAAAAGCAGCCATACCATCTTTAGCTTGGTCGCTGATGGCGCTTAGGTCACCGCGGAGGTAGCGGTCAAACGGTGAGTTTGGCGTATTAAGTGTGCGCTGAAAAGAAGCAAGTGCTTTGGCCAGGTTGTCGGCATTGATTGGATCTGCGTCATCAGGATAGGCTTCAGCAAATTTCTCCTGATAGAGATCAAACTCCGTTAAGCGTTCCAACGCCATTTCAAGATCCATTGCCATTTCGACATCGGCTTCGATAGGCCCAAGTGCTTGCCCTTCTAGATCTGGTTCGCGGCCATCCCAGAACTGGGCTTCAAAAAAACCACTATTTAGGACTGTTGGTGTATTGCGCTCACCGACTTGGCCGTCATGGCCCACTGCGCGAGGGATACGGTCAGCCCAACCCAATGCAGGGTTATGGCAGGTCGCGCAGCTGATGACACCGCTGGAAGAAATTCGCGGCTCGAAAAACAGCATATTACCCAACTCAACTTTCTCTTTGGTAAGTGAGTTGTGCGCAGGTATAGGGGGTAAGTATGGCAACGCCTCAAATCGGTCGCGGTAATCCTCAAAACCGTCTTCCGCTGCCATGGCCCCAGTAGATATTAATGCTGCACTGGCAATAATGCCGGGCAGAATTTTTTTCGTCATTTTCATCGATGATCCCCTCGCATGAGTAGCACTCATAAATAGCACTTACAACGGCTAGTCCTGCAGTTTGCTAATCTAGCCTTAGTCAAGGTAGGTGCTTTTAATATTAGTTTTCAACCAAGTGTAATAGTCGGGTAAGGGGGTGGCTTGCGCTGGGTCAAGTTTTCTCGCAATTTCTGTCTAAGCTTAGTGTTTATTCTACGCTGGGTGGTTATGGAGGAAGGAGGGTGAGGTACCCTGGTGATAAAACGTGTCTTAAGTCTTTTATAGTAAGGAGGTGATATGCCGCGTTACCGATACCCTGTTATTCCTGAATCGGAAGTGACGCCTAAGGCAGTATTCGACAATCGTCGTCACTTCTTGCGTCAGGGTTTTGCTGTTGGGGCTGCCGTCATGCTGGCTCCCAGCATGTTTTTGACAAAAAAAGCGCATGCTTGGGCAGGTGTACTTAAGCCCGCGCTTGAGAATGATTTGCCGAGCCAAGAATTGGCCGGCGGTGAAGCGCTTACCGACTTTCGAGATGCCACTACCTACAATAACTTTTATGAATTTGGGACAGGAAAACGAGATCCTGAAGTTTTTGCTCACAATTTGCCAGTTGACCCCTGGAGTATCTCCCTAGAAGGGGAGCTGGACAAAACAGGGGCTATACCACTTGAAGATATGCTTAAGCGCCACTCTTTAGAGGAGCGTATTTACCGATTACGTTGCGTGGAAGCGTGGTCGATGGTCATTCCTTGGATTGGGATACCTCTGGCGGATCTGCTCAATCACCATGGGCTAACATCCCGGTCTAAGTATGTTGAATTTGAGTCGCTATATGACCCAGATAATTTAAGAGGCCAGCGCCGTTCCATTATCGATTGGCCATATCGAGAGGCACTGCGTATTGATGAGGCAATGCACCCGTTAACGTTGCTAGCTGTGGGCATGTATGGGGAAAAAATGCCTAATCAAAATGGTGCGCCCATTCGGTTAGTTGTGCCATGGAAGTACGGTTTTAAGAGCATTAAATCGATTACCAAAATACGTATTCTTGAAGAGCCGCCCACTACCTCTTGGCAAGCGCGTAATCCTGAAGAGTATGGTTTTTATGCCAATGTAAACCCGGATGTTAATCATCCCCGTTGGTCGCAGGCAAGAGAGCGTAGGATTGGCGAGTCAGGCCGCCGGGAAACGCTGATGTTCAATGGTTATGGCGAGGAAGTCGCTCATCTTTATAAAGGTATGGATCTTCAAAAACATTATTGATTAGCAGTGAGTGATTTATGGCAGTTAAAGCAACGCCAGTATCTTTTTTTCGTTTATGCGTGTTCGCGGCAGGTCTACTGCCAGGCTTATGGTTAACATGGCAGTGGCATTACGGTGATCTAGGGGCTAATCCGGCGGAAGCCGTTGTTCATTTCTCTGGCAGGGTTGGATTGTCACTATTGTTAGCCACGATAGCGTTTAGCCCTGCGTTTCGGCTTACACGCTGGTTAGGGTTTATGAAGGCTCGTCGTCAAATAGGGTTGTGGTCTTTTTTTTGGCTAATTTTACATATGCTTTCATGGATGGGGTTGGAGCAGTACTGGGAGTGGCAGTGGATTTGGCATGAAATGGTTGCCCTTGAATACATACGCTATGGAGCTGCTGCACTGCTACTGCTTATACCGTTAGCTTTGACTTCTTTTCAATGGGTGCCCGCTAAAATGGGTTGGAAAGCTTGGCACTGGTTGCACAGGCTGATCTATATCTCCGCAGGTCTCGGCATATACCACCTGTGGGTTCTCACTCGGGCTGACTATCTGCTACCTACTATATTTGCTTTATTATTTGCTGGTTTGGTTGTTTTTCGGTTGATTGATGCATTCATTCACCGCCAGTAAAAGTTAAGAGTAAAAAACTCATGCCATGTGCTTGACCAGAAAAAAAATACCAGTATGATGTGCACACATCGAACGGCAGCAGTCTTCGATAGCTCTTTAACAATTTGATCAGGTAATTCATGTGGGCGCTTGCCGATGAGGGTGATAAATCACCAAATATCAAGGCAAGCGGTCATGAAAACGTAAGTTTGAATGAATTCGTTTGAACCTTGAGCCAAGTTTGATGCGCTTTTGTTGCTTTC
>NZ_AHBC01000009.1:0-2901 GCF_000236625.2 Halomonas sp. GFAJ-1 | reverse complement strand
ACAATATAGCAGTGCATCTTCTAATGCACTAACACCAATGTCACGAGCCAAAGATACATCAGTTATGCCTTCTAAATCAACCATCCGAAACCTCATAACATCTTCAAAGATAAACTCACCAAACTTATTTCTAAAACTTCGGACTTGTTCCCCAACAATATCGAATCCAGATAGCGCTGCAACAGATTTAATAATAGAAGAATTTTTAAATGAAGTCTTCCTTACATTCGACTCAACTCCTACAACCAATAACATTTTAACGTCTTTCGTGCACACTCGCCTCAGTTCAAGAAAAACTTGATACATATCCATTGCATACTGAACAACTGTCATAAATCTATTTTGCCTGTATTTCCTATTAGCTCCTATCTCAGACTTAGCCACAGACAAAACATCTACACCTAACGCCTCAATTGATTTACGAAAATTTTGATGGTAGTTAAATACATTTATATAAGGTGGTGAGCTTATTACGAGGTCAACTGATTCATCGGGCAAAGGTATTGCGCGCGCATCTGAATTAAAGCATTTGATTTTCACAGAAGAATAAGGAAGAAGTTCTATAGTGGATCTGAGTGCAGCCCAAACATTATTAATGCGCTTAACATCTGTTTTTTTAGCCTCAAAATCCATTCCAGCCACAAGCGCACGCAAAATAATCAATTCAATATCATACTTGGCACTTTTGCACCTGGCAACTAGAGCTTCCTTGAAGTCTTCAGTAGAAAGGCTAGAAAACAATGGTAAATCACTGACAAAATGAGAAACAAAAATATCAATATCAATAACCGAAGCTAATACATCCTCCTTCGGTTTAGTAACTAACTCATATACTCTTGAAAAAGACACTGCTGCAGGGTTAATTTCACACCCGTAAGCATCTAGCCCAAAGCAAGCCGATTCATATAAAACAGTTCCGCTTCCCACAAAAGGGTCGAGCAAAACTGCCCCTTCATGTCCGTATGCCTCTATAATCTTTTCTATAAGCTGAGGTGAAAACTGCCCTCTCCAAGAAAAAAGATTACCTCTTGTTTTCTCTTCAATGTTTACCACACTGGAAGGAAGTGACTCTAATAGACTTTTATCTAACAATCTCACACACAAATCCTCTGCATTAGAAAACAAATCCGCCACAGCCAACTGAGTCTATTATATCATTAGCCATCCGGTAATGGCGAGACACTTGAACTGACTTTTTTCTATTTTCATAGGCCGCATCTTTTATCTCAATATTATCGCTTTTACTACTCAACCCAACCATGTCGGCAATTTTATAATTAGTAATCTGCTTCCCACTTCTTTCCCCCTCGATTCTCAGCTCATAAACGCGAAAGGTTTTTTTAAGGGCAGAAATATTAAAAGATTTAGGCAAATGGTACCTAGCTGCACTACTTTCTGGATTCCTAACTTTTCGTCCCTTTGTGGTTATCAAACTTCTTTTTAGAATGCGACTTATTGCTGCATCAATGTGCTGACGCTGATGCTTGACATTAACTGATATAATTATTGTATCCAAACATTGGATAGCTGCATTTATTTCAGCTTCCTTAACGATCCTACTGGCCGCAGGTTCTACTTTAGGCTCAGCAAACAAGTATTCTCCCCTAGTCTCTCCTGTATCAACACGTTCACGCCACCACTTGGCAAAGGCTCTATAACGACATCCTTCGTAACGTACATCTCCAAAGTCTTTGTATACCTGCAACATAGCCTCTGGAAAGTCAGTTTCAGAATCGGTTAACAGAGATTCAGAGTCGTGCAAATCACATAAACACGAATACGTCTTATTTAGGGTAAGCGCATACCACCACCAGAAGTACGGCGAGGCTTCGACAAGGTAGGGCTTGGGCTTCTTGTAGGAGCCAAACGTAGGGTACTGGGAAATGAAGTAGCGGTACACGTTAACAACCATCAAAAGTAGTGATCCTAGTTGGAATCGAGATTAGCGCACCTACCGTAGACTGTACATATCGCTTGCTGAGAGCGATTCAACCAACCACACACGAGGTAGACACCATGAAAGATTCAGAAAAGCTAATTCAACACACCCTTGAGACTTTCAAAAATCGTGTTAACACGACAATAAGCGAAAGGCAGCACTGGGAATCAACTGTCTATAAGTCAGCAAATGACAGCCTGTATGCTTTGCTTGTAAAAGTCTTCGAGCTGTACGAAGGAACTAAAGGAAATTCAAAAGCTGACTCCCTAAAGCGTAAGTGGCTAATGGAGCAGTGCCAATCTAAAAACTTACGAATCGGCAAAAACCTAAACTTTATACAACTCATCACTAAGCTTGTTTTTAGTGATGCCGGTGTAGACAGCAAGCGTGTCAGTTCATATTCAAGAGTATTAATCGCAGCTTCTCAATCACCAGACGTACAGGTAGCCGATGACATCCCTGACTTCATTAGAAAGTATGGCGGAATTGAAGAGGTTAGAGCTTCGCTCACCAAGTCAAGTAAAACACCTGGACAAAGAGCAGAGGCAGGAAAAGCTCTACTTCAGGAAGCTACAACTATTGCCAGTGTTACATGCGATGAATTAAAAGCCAAGGCGACTATCAGCAAAAACCACGCGGTTTGCTTGTTGGGCATCATGTCGGCAAGTGGCGAGCTGGAAATAAAGCACGTTGTTTATGACTCCGAAAGCGCCTCGGACACAGTCGGAAGCACAACTGTAATAAACGGTGCCTTAGCAAATCTGTATAGCAATCACAGGAAAAGAACCAAGGAAGCCGAAGATAAAAATAATGCCGAGAAAGCAGCAGCAGACAAAGCATCAGCACTTGTTAATATTGGCGATGTAAAAAGCAAACATGAAGCCAACGTTAAAACCCATACCGCAGCATAACGAAGGAAAATAAAATGAAAAACACAACACCGACTAACATCCACGACATTG
>NZ_AHBC01000010.1:0-70027 GCF_000236625.2 Halomonas sp. GFAJ-1 | reverse complement strand
CAACACGCGAAGCAGCTAGATGTGACGTGTTCAATTATATTGAAATGTTTTACAACCCAAAGCGCCGACACGGCACAAGTGATAACTTGTCACCGGTTGAGTATGAAAGGCGTTACTTTAAGAGCCTAACGGGTGTCTAGAATATCCGGGGCGATTCAACCATTGCTCAAGAGTTACCACCAACCACTCACTCTTCACCACTCACCACTCACCAAAACTCAATCCCGATGGTCTTTCACAATCATGATGAGCATGCTGAGGATGAAGGCCAAAAAGATGGTAATGATGGCGAACACGCTGCTGTTATATAAGCGGTTAGGCTCGGTTGGGTATTCGGGGAATAGCGGGCTTTGCAGTACGCTTACTTGCTTGAGCTGGCGGGCGGCTTCTAAGCGAGTGTTTTCTAATGCAGCCAGGGCACTTGAGTAGGTTTCTTGAGCAAACTGAGCTTGTAGCTCTAGGGTTTCGTACTCGGCGGAGATGCGGTTAAGCGAGTCCCCTGCCGCTTGGGCTAGGCGGTCGCGCTGTTCAATGATTTGGTCGCGAAGTGCTTCAATATTGCGCTCTACTTGGCGCATCTCGGAAGATTGTGCGCTTTGGAAGCTGGCAAGTGCGTTGCGCTGGGCCTGTAAGCGGGCAAGATCGCCTTCTAACGTAGCAACCACTTGGTTAATGCTTTCCACTGTGGAGGTGGGCGATACTAAGCCGTACTGGTTTTGAAAGTCGAGTAACTCTGAACGGGTATCTCTAAAGCGGTCTTCCAGGCGTACCATTTGATGCTCTAGAAAACGCACTTGCTCGTCTGCTAAGCGGTGGCCCATTTCATTCATGTGGTTTTCGCCAGCTTCCAGCAGTAGCGTTGCCATGCTGTGGGCGAACTCTGGGGTGTAGCCTTGCACATGAATATTCAGCACCCCAGCGTATTCGTCCAGCTCCACTTCTACCCGGCGCAGGTAATATTTGTGCAGGTCTTCAATCGGGGCGTTTGCATCGCGCAACTTGGCAAAAAAATCGCCATGCTCGCTATAGTGCTGGCGAATCCCTAGCTGCTCGTCTAACAAACGCAACATATCTACTGATAGTAAGTGCTCACGCAGCAGTAGGAGATCTGCCGTGTTACCCCCTCCGCCCCCCATTAATGATGAAAGGCTGAATTCTGGCGTGGCGACTTGGGGGCTTTCTAATACTACCGTGGCGCGGGATACGTAGCGCTCTTCTGCCCAAACAAACCAATAGAATGAGACCAGCAGGATGGCAAGAAATGCAACGGCCCATTGGGGAGAGGTTTTTACAAATCGACGTAGGGAAACGTACATGAATTATTTTGCCTTTAACCGATCAACAAAACGCAGGTGCATGAGTAGCCCTACTGAAATTAGTGAAAGCGTAAATAACCAGAAGTAGAGCAGGCTGGTGCCGTGAATGACCTGATAGTTTTCAAAAAAGCCCAGTCGGAGGGTTTCTAACGCGTGTGGAATAGGGTTAAGCATCAGGTATTCCAGCAGCCAGTGAGGCAGCTGATTGAGCGGAAAAATGACGCCAGAAATGATCAACAGCGGCAAAGACAGCATACGAATCACGCGGCCTACTTCCGGCACCAACGTAGCGGCTGTAGAAGTCACTAGCCCCAGCCCAAGCCCTAAACTCCAAAGCGACAGCCAGGCCCCCATCGCCCTAATTGCATTATCGGGGTACATGTTTAACCCCAGCATCAAGCCACCTACGATAAAGATTAAAAAAACAAAGGTACGCAGCATACCCTCTAGGAAGTTACGCACCAGCACTGGGTCTGCAGGTTGTACTTGCCGATAAGCAAACAGCGCACTATTGGCTTCAATGGCCCCCATACCGCGCAGCATCCCTTCACGCACTAAGAAAAACCCCATCAGCCCAGCAATCATCCAGGGGATGAATTCAGCATTCACAATCAGCCGGTCGCCACGGATAAAACTGCGAATAGCTACCATGATGGCAACTAACGCCACTGGCTCAAAAATCATCCAGAACCAGCCCATGCGGTCTGCCATGGTGCGAGAAATGGCTTCTCGCATAAACATGGCGTACCACACGCTGCGGGTGACTTGCCAAGGCGTGCGGGCGCCCTTTGGCGCCCCTTTTACATTAGCCATAGCGCTACTTTTAAATTAGTGAGGTGTGAGGCGTGAGGTGTGAGCATTTCGTCTACTCACCACTCACCATTAAAACGCTTACAGATCCAAGGCTACACGGGTGGTAACGGCGATTTGGAACAGTATTTGCGTAAGCGTGGACGCTAACTGAAGGTTGTGGGTGGGCGCTTTGGGCATGATGAGAATCTCATCCCCTGGGCGAAGCGGCGAGTTACGGGCATGCTCCACTGCGCCGTTTTGGCGAACCAGCAGAATTTGGTCTTTATCTGCACGTTCGGTAAAGCCACCGGCGCTTTCCACGTAGTCGATAACGCTCATGCCCGGGCGATACACCGCGGCCTGAGGCACAAGAATTTCCCCGCTGATGAGTACTGAATCGCTAATTTCGGGAATGGTGATTACATCACCATCCTGCAGGCGAATGTCAGAAATACCGTCCTTTGAAGCAACTACTAAGCGGCCGCTTGGCTCTAGCTCACTGGCACGCTCAATAAAGCGCTCAATGAGTTCGGCCTCTTGAAGGCGTATTTGCGCTTCTTGGTCGGTACGCGATGACGCGCCCAGATAAGTGGTTTCCAAGCGGCGCAGGCTATCTTGAAGCGACTGCTCCTGCTGCTGGCGAACGCTTTCCCGCTGTAGTGAAATGCTTTCAACGGCGGTCATATTTTCAGGCACTGCGATGGCATCCAGCAATTCGCTTAAGCGTGCATTGCGGGGAAGCGCAAAGCGCGATGGGCCGTAATAGCTGCCTTCCACTTCCACCACGATGGTTTCGCTGCGCTGGTCGGCGCTAAACAGGACTTCATCGCCGCTGCGAATCGTTTGGCCGTAAAACATATCGATGGGGAAGTACTGAGCGATGGGGCCATCTTCACGGTCGCCACGCAGCAGCACATGCGATACGCCGCTTCTTAAGCGCGCCAAACTGACGATTTCAGCCCCACTGAGCAGGCTGCCCGTTAGTTCGTAACGGTGTTCGCGATGTACATCTCCCCCGACTGCGATGGCAGGGCCGCGTTCTTCTACCACAATGGTGTCGCCATCTTGAAACTGCGGGCGGGCAATGGTGCCGTTAATCAGGAAGTCATAAAGGTCGACGGTAGCTACGGTGCTGTTGTTACGCATCACACGGATCTGACGGTAGCTGCCTAGGTCTTGATCGATACCGCCTGCTTGGTCGAGGAAATAAAGCAGCGAATCGTTAGGGGTGCCTGCGTAGCGGCCGGGGTTTTCCACATAGCCGGTTACGAAGACGGCCACGGGCTGAACGCCCTGTAAGTTGGTGTATACCTCTACGTTATCCGGGTAGACAGACGTAATCGCGCGGCGCACGCTGTTATCTACTTGCTGGCTGTTTTGCCCTTGTACATTCAGCGGGCCAGAGCCAGGGATAAAAATGTTGCCTTGGGCATCTACCGGCAGAACGCGGTCGAGTTCAAAAGCCCCCCAAGCACGCACGGTGACTTGGTCACCCGGCTTAATACGGTAATCCGCATTGAGACCATCGCCCATAGCGCCACGAAAACCACCAGTAAAGAGGTTGGCACCAAAAGGCGGCAACGCATCAGGATTCTGCATAGGTAAGTTAACAGGGCCGAAGGTACCGCTACGCCAATCGGCACGAGGGGTATCATCTACTTGTTCTTGCTGTTGTCCGCTTTGACCACCTCTTGCGCTCTGCTCGGGCAAAATAGAATCAGCAAGACTAAGCGACTGTGCCGAAACGGGGCCTGCTACAAGTGCACCTATCATCAACGTCACGGCAACCACGCTGTGTTTTAGCGAAATACGCGGCATCGGCAGTAAAATCCTCATTAGTAGCGCCCTTCTACGGCCTGGGTCACAAGTCGCTGGCTCACCCAGCCATTTGGCGTTTCACACACTAGCGCGGCTTGGGCATTGCCACCCGCCGCCACCACGCGCAGCTGGCGGCATTGGCGGCCACTGGCGGCTAGGTAGGTTGAGTCGGCGATGATTTCGACGTTATCACCCCAGGGGCTGCGTGCCATGCTATGTATCCCGCTGGCAGGCGCCTGAGACAAGAAACGGTTTAGCGCTTCATCTTCCAGCGGCTTAGCGGTGTCGTTAGTGAGTACGTACTGTGCGGGTTGCTGTGAGGTGCCAGAGGGGTAATTAGTGGCACAGCCGCTTACCACGGCAACGCTTAGCGCCGCCAGCAGCATGCGCGCTGGCCGCGATAGGGAAATAGGAGTATCTAGTAACATAAGGATTTCCATTAAAAAGGCACGCTACCGCCCAGGGATTAAACGGGCGTGTTCCCTTGCCCTACACTGTACGGGTGAATATTAATTAACCTGTGCTATTAAAATGCACGCGCCATTGTAAGGTATTCGCATAGCAGGCTCTACGTAGACAAACCCTATACAAGCTTCTTTTAAAGCAAACCCGCCATGCACCACGCAAGGCCACTCGCGAAAATCATGATCCGCGAAAAAGTGATTGACAATACAGAAATAGCGATGGTAAATTTCCAACCAAGACTATCTACTGATAGTAGGTACTTATCGCACAGTGCCGGTAAATAATGCATTGATTAAGTACAATTGCATTTAATTTATCCGCTGTCGCATGGTGAGGATGATCACCTATCTTCACTTTTATTACGGCTCCCTCTCGATGTTCAAAATCGGTTGTTAGGAGTCCCCCAATACAAATGTGCCTATAGGATGGCTTCCAAAGATATCCATTTGGAAAATGCTGCCTTCTTGCACTTT
The DNA here is from genome assembly GCF_000236625.2 of Halomonas sp. GFAJ-1. NCBI lineage: Bacteria > Pseudomonadati > Pseudomonadota > Gammaproteobacteria > Oceanospirillales > Halomonadaceae > Halomonas > Halomonas sp. GFAJ-1. The sequence continues at coordinate 65,163 of NZ_AHBC01000010.1, read as the reverse complement.
GCTATTTCGAATGAAGCTTCCACACCGGCTAATCATGGCTGCCTCACTCTTCATAGCTTGGGCTGTGTAGGCTATTGCTATTGCTATTGCTATGGCTTAGACCAATGGCCATGACGAATAGCGCTAGGTGCTGGCTGGCTTGTTCTTTATCGCCGTAATCTTTTGGCGCTATCAATCTACTAGGCTAGGCAGTTCTCTGCCGCGCTTACCTTCTGTTTAAAACGTCATTTTTTCGGGTGTTTAGCGCTCGAGGGGTGACATTACGCATGCCTGCTATTTGAGGGTGTGTGCTGATTGCCGCCTTGAATTTTTAAAACGCTCCAACGCGGCTGGGGCACGAAGCGAAAAATTGCCCCTTATCACTATGTACACACATAAAAGAGCGTTGCACATGAACATTAATTTTCAGCCACTTACTGGTCATCCATACACTATTAAAGCACGCATAGATGTACGATCAGCCCAAGAGCTTCTTGGCTTTACAGACAACAGCAGTTATAAGAGTGGCGCTTCAGACCGAGCGCAAAATGTCGTGCTAACGCATCCTCCTGTCCTTTTGCTACCGGAAGGAGGGGGTGAGCAGCTATTAAACCGACCCTCAATAACTGCACAGCTCAATTCGATGAAATCATCACTTAAAAATAGCTTTTCACTGATGGAAAACTTAGTTGTTTACATCGTAGAGGAAGCATCTATAAAAAGTGACCATAGCATGCTGTTGAGCTTTCTTCTCGGAACGATTCAGCAACTTCATTATAAAAAGAAAGATTCGGCCGGTTCGCTACTATGGAAAAAGGCGGCCAACGAAATCTCACAAAACCCAGCACTTAAAACGTGCATAGAAAACACTCTATTCAATAGCGCGAAACTTTCGCTGCGCCACTATAAAACATTGCTCAACGCAGCTAACCTTAGCGAGAGCTCACTTGCCCATATGCCTGACATTAAAACCAGGAAGAAACCAGAAAATAAAAAAAACACAGAACCCAAAGGCAAGCTTGAAAGAACGCCAACAGATAACAGTACGGAAATTAAAAAAACAAGCACTAATTTTGACCATCAAAAAAAGCCATCTAATTTTGAAAAATCGTTAGCCATTATTAATAATGCTGCTGAAAAAGCAGAAAAACAGTTCTCATTAAATGTTGAGTTATAAAAATGTCCAATGAACGCCTTTATCCTCATGAAATCAAACAACAATGGGAGTCCGCCATAGGCTGCCTCCCTCTGTCTGATGATGAAAAAACATGTATTTTTGATGTTGTTAGCTATTCACAGACACCCGTCTCTCTGCTGACGTTTCAAAAAGCAGCTGCACTTTATAGTAGTGACGTTCAAAAAATTGATACTAACACGCTGCTTGTAAAATTACAGGCTAGTGAACTGATTAATAAAACCAAGCCCGAGCACATTGGAACTAACTATCCTGTCTATTATGCACTAACTCATCCCTCTTATCTCTCTCAAAGCTCAAATGCATTAGCAAAAAAGTCCAGGCAGTACTTTAGTCACCTTTTCAGTAGCGTTGATGAAAATAAAAGCATATCAAAATCGACATTTTATAACCATGTCTTGGCAGCGCGTGACGTTATCTGCGCTGTTATAAAATCAGGTATAACGGTTTTAGAAACACAACAATCTTTAGGCTCTGACATTTTAGCAACCATCAGAAGTGACGCACTGCATACACAAAAAAAACGTTTAAAAGACAAAATAGACACTTTAAGCATGTTGGCTAATAAAATTCTCACGCCCGGTGAAAAACAACGAGAATATAGCAGCTCAAATCGTCAAAAAAGTGCAGGCGGCACGCTTAAAAGCGATCCTTGGCATAATAAACGCCTAGCTTTATTATCAAAGACACCTCAGCCAAACCGTCTAACTATACGAAAAGAGCGCGACAGACAGTATGATAGTAGTAGCCAGTCCGAGAATACAGTTTTTGGCATGCATGACATTCCTATTAAAGGCCAAAAGCAAGCCCCTAGCGATAGAGAAGAATCAAGCGAAAGCACTCAAGTACAGCGCAAATTTTCTTCTACGCTTACCCGAACCGATGATGTTCAGCTCGTACGTCGACGGACGCAGGGCGCGCCAGTGTCATCATTGCCTGCGATTACCGATCTCGCACGACTAACAGACGAGACGGTGCGTAAAGTACTCGCGCAGCCACTCGAATTAAACTTAAAGTTTTTTGCGACTTTGCTTCTCGCATTTGGTTTGCCACCACAGCGATTAATGCGACTCATCATTAGCGAGTATATTAACGCGGCCACTGCCGACCCAAAAGACGAACGCCCCCATTGGTGCACCGCTGAAAGCCTGCTGTGTTATCGTTTACTCGACGGCCCCTCTTCAAGCAATGGTAACCCAGCAAATCAGTGGGTACAGCTCGCGCTACCTCCATCACTGACAGAGTTTTTTAATCGCTTTCCACTCTCAGAACGCCCATTTCGTGGTGCCCGCGGCCAGCTCAACCGACATCTCAAACGCTATTTTCGTAACGAACCTGGCATGATTCCCACCGCCAATCGTTTAAGCGCAAGCAGTTGGCTTTATCGTCGGCCACATGCCATTGATGATGTGGCTGCAAGCGCACTTGCTGGTCAGTTTGGCCTGGGCCTCTCCGCGCCAGCCGCTTACAGACAACTATCCAGAAACGAGCTTCAGCACGTGTTGGATAAAACGCTGCAACACCTAGGTATTCCGAAAACCACTTTGCCTGCCGCAATACCTGTTAACGCTCATCACACATCAGCGACTTTTGGGTCGGCCATTGCGCAGCCACCCGTGTTTTTTCTGTCGATATTTAATGATATTCGTCAACGCATGCGCAGTTCACAGGCAGAGCTCGAGACATGGCAACCTTATAAACCGTTTCCTACTGATGCTCTGTTATGCCTCTCACAGCTGGTTTCAGCACATGAACTACTTGGCTGGCAGCTATCAACGGGTGCCCGCCCGATTGGCCCAAGCAGCGAGAACCGTATTGGTCAAAAGCAGCAGTGGGTACATGACAAAAATTCAGCGCGCGGGTTAGAGTCGCGCGTTATTCCTGTTCTTCCTACAGTGCGCGACAGCCTTAAATCACTACACCGCTGGCACTCTTTAGTCATGCATGTCGCGAGCTCTACAGAGGTCGTTATTGATGATCAACGCACCGGTAACTTGGACACACCCACCTGGCTATTTAAACCTCGGCGCGATCAACACTTAATACTACGTGGCATGCACTGGTCAGACATATCGACTCTCAACCTATCATTGATATCAGATAGCCAAAATAATGTTGCTCGTCACTCGCTTGCTAGTTGGTTGCGCAAGTCGGTGCCGGACGCCCAAGTCGACGCGTTGCTTGGGCACGCACGCCACGGAAGGATGTTGTCATCGCCTCGTTCAGAAACCCCGTCGGGAGTACAAGGGCACCCTCAACTGTGTCATGTTTTAAAAAAGTGGTTAAACGCGTGCGGATATCAACCGCTGAATTGGAGCCGTATGCCATGGAATTACTAAATGCAGAGCGACTAATCAGCGAGTGGAAAGAAGCAAACCACCCACTCACCCAAGCATCGCAACTCAGCGATACAACACACATACTCAGCAATGCACTGGGTGACACGCCTATCCAAACACTAAAACTCGAGCAGCCGGATGTTTTAGCGCTAATCGAGCGTTTTTTTGAATGGCGTCAGGCTACCGAGCGCTCCATTTCAAGAAGACAAGCTCGAGACCGCGTTAACCGCGTGCTGACGGCTCTCAACTTAGTGCCCGGCATGCAGTCCGTATTAATGCCGGAGCCCATCGCTGTCCATCGGCCCTCTGCCCTTCCCACCACACCGCGATCTTTTTCAATGTCCGAGCAGATGATTGCCTTAGAGGTACACCTGCTGCCCTGGTGCCGGAAACGTCAGGATATCGACGCTTGGCTAATGCTGCTGGCCATTCGATTAATGACAAGGACAGGAATGAGTGAGACAGTCATGCTAGGCACACTAGCTATGCTTTCGCAGCAACATATCAACGGACGCGAGCTCGCCATCCCATCATCTCCTCATGCCCAGTGGCCTGACGACGGGCATTATCGGATCACCCTGCATGATGATGTATGGATACCCATCCGAGCACTAACCACGCGTCTGAAACGTAAAAACACAACAACGTGGTTATTTGATATCAGCGAAGATGCTGAAAGCTTAAATTATAAAGAGCGACGAAAACAGCTACGACAGAGGCTAAAAACAACAGTAAAACAGTGCCTAACTGAACTGCGCTCACACCCCGACAGCCATGAGTGGTATGCCTTGCGTCACTGGTCATCAGTCGTATCCGCTAGCCGCTACGTTGACGTTGTGCGCGGCACTCCTCCTCTATGGTCTACACTGCTACGACAATATCCGTTGCCAACGTGCACACCAGTGCCGCTGCTTGCCCAAAACGATGACGCCCATCAGTATGCCCCAGGTGCCAGCATGGGGCGGTTACCTGACCGAGTATCCAACCATAATCAAACACCAGCACCTATTCCTGAAGCAGGCTCTACAACACGCCCAGCGGGCGTTTATAGTTTCTCTACTCAACATTTACCAATCGACTGGCAGCGCCGCGCTAAAAACCTGCTGAGACAGTTTTTAGCCGAAGCTGCTCGACTCAATAAAAAAAAAGTAGTGGCCAAGAAACATACAGTGGATATGCAGACGCTGTTAGAACGCTATGAAAAACGGCTAAAAAGGCTTATTGGTCATCGCGGGCACTATCCAGACTGGATACTGCAATTCCTCTATTATCAGCTGCGTACTGAAGGGAATACACTCAGTACAGCACGCACCCAGCTTTCACGACTAACTCCTATCACCATGCTACTGCATGAAGCAGTGCTCGATCTTAGCGATTGGGATGATGATGTTGTACTCGAGCTGCAAATGGAGGCCCAATCCGGCGCCCAGTGGTCCGCCCGCACGCTAGAAAGTTTCAAAATCAGTTTTCGACAATTTATACGGTTCTGCCAACAGCACGGCATGTTAGAAGACGTATCACTGCCCAAGAAGCAAGGAGGTACACTGGCACCCAGCGTCTTACGCACACGCATTTTGTCACCGGACCATATGCAGCTGCTATGGAATACGCTGACAAACAACGTACCCGACGGCGACCCACGCCAAATGATGGGATTGGTGATTGCGCTTGGATTTTATGGTGGGCTGCGCGCCTCTGAAGTTGAATCGCTAACACTGAATTCCATCATATTTAGTGATGCTAATGAGCAAAGTCACCGCAACTGTTGGGTCGAGATCCTAGGCGGAAAAACAGCCGCGGCTAGGCGGCGAGTGGCTCTGCATATTATGGCACCACCTTCCGTTATCCAATGCATGCATAGGTGGGTCAATACTCGCCTGTCAGAATGCTCGCAGTGGTCGTTAACGGAAGCCGCGCTGTTCGGCCCTCGACACTCACCGGAAACCTATACACGCAAGTCATTAATTCAACCCGTCATCGAATGGATGCGCTATATGCTGGGTGAGGATATTGATTTTCATGGTCTGCGCCACGCGGCTGTCTCCTGGACGTTACTAAGGTTGCATGCGGCTCAACACCCGCATTTTCGAAACACCCTACAACATAGGCACCACTGGATGTTCCAACCGGAACCCTTACAAAAGATTCTTGAGCATTTTTGCGGCGCAGAAGGACGTGACACCCTGGCAAGAGGCACTTTGCTTTTGCAGGTCACTAAGTGGATAGGTCACCGCGAACCCGGCACGTTGTTAGAGAACTACGCGCATACACTTGGGCTCATACACAGTGACATACTGGCACCAAAACCGAAAAACTAGAGCGCTATCAATCACCTGCTCTTGCAGACCATTTATAAGGGCAGACCATTTAAGTGAGAGGCCTGACACCTAGACGTTAAAAAATAGGTTGATCAAGGAAACAACACGAAGACTTTACAAGTTAATAACGCCCTGATATTTTTACAGCAGTTGAGAACAAATTCTCAACCAGGTTTGGCGACCTGACAAGCAAAAGGCGCGCAAGCGCCCCTATCATGGAAGGCGCTCATTTGTGCTAGCCATGAATATGGCGGTCGTGCGTGGGAGACTCTCGGGTCTGCCGGTTTCCTTTTGCACCGGTTCGCCAACCTGCGTACGGCCGCCTCCATACTGTTTGGCGACAGTGGAGCGGCCCCTAAGCAAAAGGAGCTCTATCCATGGCAACATGTATATCCACACCTCTATACGATCGGCAGATAGTTGTTAACACTGCCCTACCCGCCGTTAATTTATCCCCCACCATTTTCAGTTATCCACGCGCTTACTTGCTGAGCTACTTCACGTATTTCTCTTGCCTGAACGCCATTACCCATTGTTCACCTTTGGGAGATTGGTTTAACAAGCAGGAGGTGAGCGCATGAGCCAGTTAACCTCCTCGTCACTACCACCTCGTAAACCACGTCAAGATAACCCGTTAGGCCGCATGATTGCCGAAGCATTAGACAACCTGTTGTTGCGTTATGCCCATGCAGGTATTGAGTTTACGATTCCCGAAGCACGCAATGACCTTAGCGCTTTGCCGGATTTTGCAGATACGGACAAAACCCAACTTCGCTACTATGTTCGTGACCGCTTACACACTTTGGAACGCTTGGGATTAGCGACTCGTGTAGGGGTGATGGGCGAAAACCGCGCGATTTTTCGCTTACACCTCGAGGTAGTCGAGGCCGAGTGTACACAGCAAACTACCGACAATGCCCCACAATCTCCCGGAACGCATCGCTCGAGCAATGACAACCTGTTGGTGTTTTTAGAAAAAGACCGACAGCATCTGAGCACTCGCATGCAAATTGCAGTGAGCGAGGCTGAGTATTACAAAAAGGTGCTTGATCAGTACCCTGATGAAAAAGCACGTATTAGTCCGCTTCTTGAAACCGCGCTGGAAAAAAGCAGCCGCCTGAAAGGTGAATGGGACGCTAACGTGACCTTGCGATCTCAACTGGCAAGTCAGGGGAAACCGTCATGAAGCAGCAGTCCCCAGCACACCGCACTGCCAGCCCAACTTCTGCAACGCCTCCGCTACGACGGTGGCAATCCAATTGCCTGGCACGCGCCCTGACTAGCCTGTCATCACAAACACCCCATTTCCTCTGCCAAGCCACACCAGGCGCCGGCAAAATGCGGCTCGCTGCCGTGCTAGCAGAGGCGTTAATCAAACGCGGGGATATTGATTACGTCGTATACCTTGGCCCTACTCGCGCCGTTGTGAACGATGCACGCGACACCTTAGAGACAGTACTCAAACGCTCTTTGGACGGGCAGCTTGGCGCGGTTGGTGTAACACTTACCTATCATGCACTCACCAATCGCCTGGCTTCGCTCAAACAGCTATGCCTGAATGCAAATGTGTTTCTTATTTGGGATGAAAGCCACCACGCATCGGCCCCTGGTGGCCAAGTGGAGGCCCCAAATCAATGGGGCATGACACTTGTCGTATTAGAACGATATGTACGTTTTACGCTTGCCCTATCGGGTACCCCTTGGCGGACAGATGGCAGTTGCTTGCCGCTGCTGCGTTACGTGGAACAAACAGCCACCCCGACAGACGTTGAAGATAAAACTGCGTCTAAATCGCCTCGACAGCGCTTAATACCCGACTTTGTGTACACGCTGAAAGAGGCTATCCAAGATAGCGTTTGCCGCTATCCACATATAGAACTGGTCGATAACCGCAGCATTGGGTTAACACGCATTCATCCAAGGACTGGGCAAAAAGAAGCACGTCAATATGCCAGCATTCCACAGCTGCTTCGGCACCCTGGCGTACATTATGCCCATATCATTCGCGATGACGCCCCGTTATCCCATCTGCTAACACTCGGTATCAATCGCTTAAGCGAACTGCGCCAGCACGATCCATATGCAGGTGGCTTAATGGTGGCGGCCAGTATCCAGCACGCTGAAGAAATTACGCAGCGCTTAGAGAATGCGCATCAGTCTGTCTGCTTAGTCACTAGCAACGATCCAACTGCTCACGCACAACTAAAAGCATTCCGTTGTTCGCAGACTGCCTGGATTGTCTCAGTAGGCATGGTCACTGAGGGTGTGAACCTACCCCGACTGCGCGTTTGTTGCTATCTCAGCCACGTACGTACCGAACAGTTTTTTCGACAAGTTCTTGGCCGCATTATTCGGCGGCAAAATGATCGTGATACCACCTGCTATTTGTACGCGCTTAACGAGCCCTCTCTTCGACGATTTGCGCGGCGGCTTGCTGACGACCTACCAGACGACCTCGCCTATGTCACCCCAGTTGGCAACACTGATCGGCCTGCTGAGGAGCATCCGCGCATGACAGCAGCTGAACGTGAAGACGCCGCCTCAGCCACCACCGTAGATGACACCGACACGCATCAAGAGGGCAGCAAGGAAGGCGCAGCTAATGCTGATATTTCAGTGACTTTTCACGCAACAGCTCATAGCAACAATGCAAACGCCAGTATTGAGTCTGATGTGGCATTTTCACAAGCGTTTTATGAACGCCTTGTGGCCTTGCGCCTGGTCGATTAAGGGAGTCTGAATAATGAAAAAACCTAATCACTCCCTGTCTCTCGCTGCGGCGCGTCAACGCTCTAATCAAGACAAACTCTCTTTTAATGAACTCGGCCTGTCACGCGATGCGCGACGTTTGTTATCTGAAAGCGTTTCACCCAATACTGCAAAAGCCATGCGATCTGATTTGAAAGTGTATCAGCGCGCAGGCGGTGTGTTACCCGCCTCTGAGATCGAGATTGCCAATTATTTATCGGCCCAAAACGCCTTAGGCAAGAAGCCCGCCACGCTTGAGCGCTATGCCAACTCACTGCATATGTGGCACCGTTTTCACAATTTGCCATCGCCTGTACGCACCATCACTGTCCGCAGCGTGTTGCGAGGCATCAAAAAAAGCCGCGATACTCGCCAAAAATCAGCCCCCGCACTACGCCTTAAAGAACTGCATTCGTTGCTCGACGCCATAGACCGCAAAACTCTTCATGGGTTAAGGGATAGCACCATATTTTTGCTTAGCTTTTACGGTGCTTTTCGGCGCAGTGAAGTGGTGGCTCTGACTTACCAGGATATCGAGTGGCGACCGGAAGGGATCATCATTACTCTACGCCATAGCAAAACAAACCGCTCAGGTCGGATAGAAACGAAAAGTTTGATGCGTGCACCGTCCGATACGTCATATTGTCCCGTCGCCACACTTGAGCAGTGGCTGGCAGCTTCCGGCATTGTCAAAGGTGCGATTTTTCGAGGGGTTAGCGCGAAAGGTAAACTGGGTGCGGGCCGGATGGTGCCCCAGACACTTTACATAAGGATGCTAAAGGCGCTGGATAAAGCCGGCTTAGCCTCTAAAGGTTATACACCTCATAGCTTTCGAGCAGGCTTTATCACGGAAGCGCACTTACGCGGCAAAAGCGATGTACAGATCAAACGAGTGAGTGGACATCGCGATCAAAATACGTTTGAACGCTATATTCGCATTGCGGATGAGTTTGAAAATAACGCGGGAGACTTTTTTTGATGCCAACCAAGTTTAAGACAACCCTGCTGCCTTCTGGGATTCAGTGCTTTCAGTGAATCTACAAAGGGTTCAGCTCGGTACCATCCTGCCATGACAAAGACTCTCTGTGGTCACATTACAGGTTCCAGCTTTCGTACTTATACAGGTTACGCTTTATCGGGTCGACGGTAGCTAGTTCCCATCGACTCGATATTGATCAGCTACGCAATATCTCCCGTACTTTTCGTGCGGGGAAACCCGTCCCTAAGCGACTCCCTACAGCTTGCCCGGCACAAGTGATGTGAAACAACAGCTTCTACTCCCACGCTACGAGATGTCGGGCCAATATGACGGTGGTATAGTAAACTGTTGTCAATTAGTGACTTTTGGCTATCTGGAGGCCCGCATGGCGACCGATGGTACACGCCTTAGACTGCCGATAGGCATTCAGACCTTCTCGGAAATCCGCGAGGGTGGCTACTACTACGTCGACAAGACGCCGGTCATCGAGCGCCTGGTCCACCAGAACAAGTTTTATTTTTTGTCGCGCCCACGCCGCTTCGGCAAGAGCCTGCTACTCGACACCCTACGCTGCCTGTTCGAGGGCCGTCAGGCGCTGTTCGAGGACCTCTACATTCACGACCGCTGGGACTGGCAGCAGAAAGCCCGCCCAGTCATCCGCCTAAGCTTTGGTAGCGGCGTGGTGCGTAATCGTGAGGAGCTTGATACACGCATTCGCCATCAGCTGCGTAAGGAGCGCGAGCGCTTTACGCGGGCCGCCGCTACCCCCAACACGGATATTCCAGGGGAGTTCTCTGACCTGCTAGAACTTGCTCATCAAGAAACAGGCCAGTCGGTGGTGCTACTGATCGACGAGTACGACAAGCCCATCCTCGACAATATCCTGGAGCCCGAGCGTGCACGAGAGTTGCGAGAGGGACTGAAGAATCTCTATAGCGTGATCAAGGATGCCGACCCCCATCTGCATCTAGCACTGATCACCGGAGTCTCTAAGTTCAGTAAGGTTAGTCTGTTCTCGGGACTAAACAATCTCAACGACATCACTCTGGATGCCCCGTTCAGCACGATTTGCGGCTATACCGATGACGATATTGACACCGTCTTTGCCCCCGAGCTACCTGGCCTAGACCGTGACACCATTCGCGCTTGGTACAACGGCTACCGCTGGGGCAGCCCTGAAGTCGCATCGGTCTATAACCCCTTCGATGTACTGCTGCTACTACAGAAGCGTGAGTTCGGCCCTTACTGGTTCGAGAGCGCCACGCCCACCTTCCTGGTGGACATTCTCAAGCAGCGCGGGGTGTTCACCCCTCAACTAGATCGGCTTCAGGCTAAGGCCCAGCTGCTCGGACGCTTCGACGTGGACGACATCACCACCGAAGGGCTACTGTTTCAGACTGGCTACATCACCATCAAGGAGGTGCAGGAGCCGATGCTGGGCTACCGGCTTTACACGCTGGGATTTCCCAATCTGGAGGTGGAAAGCAGCCTTAATGATCTACTGCTTCCTGTGCTCGGGATCGGTCACACTGAGGCACAAACCCACCAACTCGGACTCATGGACGTCCTGCAGCGCCACGATCTAGCGGGCTTGGAGGTTCACTTTAAAGCACTCTACGCCGGACTACCCCACGACTGGTATCGCAACAACCCAATTGCCCAGTATGAAGGGCATTACGCGAGTGTCTTCTACAGCCACTTTGCTGCCCTGGGGCTCGCTATCATCGTGGAAGACGCCAGCCACCACGGCCGAGTGGACATGACCGTCGACTTCAATGGCCATCTCTACCTGTTCGAGTTCAAGGTGGTGGAGCAGCTACCCGAAGGCAAGGCACTGGAGCAGATCAAGGCCAAAGGCTATGCCGACAAATACCGCTCATCCGGTAAGCCCATCCATCTGATTGGGGTGGAATTTTCCCGCCAGCAGCGGCAGATCGTGGCGTTTGAGGTGGAAACGGCGCATGGAACTTAAAGGGAATATTTGTCTTCTTGAGGGGAGCACGGTCATTCCCATAAGACACCCTCAGCTCTTGCCGAAAAACTCCGCAGCTTTAAAGCTGCATCCAGCTCGATCTTTTTCCGATAGCGAAAGCGGCACCCCTAAGTCTGGCCATTCAATATCCAAGTCGGGGTCGTCAAAGCGAATGCAGCGCTCGGACTCAGGATGGTAGTAGTCGGTCGTCTTATATAAAAAGTCAGCCGTTTCAGACATCACCACAAAAGCATGCCCAAACCCTCGGTGATTTTCAACCTAGTTGTCCAAATGGCTGCCTCTAAGCAGCCTGTTTATTACACTCGACTTCCTGAAGCTTGCCAGGGTTGAGCGCTACCGAACCGGGTACCTCCCAGTTTCGGGTGCTCCCCGACCAACGCTGTGGATGCCGACGTTTAGCTCTTTCATAAACCGCTTTGCGATGTTCAAGGCGTTCTCGATCGACACCTTGATGCCGGTCAGCGGGCGTCACGTAGCGAATACCACTGTGCAGGTGTTGTTCGTTGTAAGCGTGTTCGAACGTCAGCATCCAGTCACGTACCGCGTTTAGCGATGCAAAGCCCTTTGTGGGCCACGCTGGGCAATATTTGACAGTGCGGAACAACGCTTCTGAGTAAGGGTTGTCATTGCTCACCCTCGGTCGGCTGTAAGACATCAACATCCCCAGCTCTGTTAACCTCGCTTTCAGCGTATAAGATGTCATCGGCGCACCGTTATCAGAGTGCAATACCGGAGGATGATGCCAGCAGCCTTCGCGCAATAGGGCACGCTCCAGCAAGTGTTTCGCTAACTCGCCTGATTCCGCCTCGTGGACTTCCCAGGCGATGATTTTGCGACTGTAGATATCCATAATCAGGTAAAGATACCAGTGCTGACCACGCACAACGGAAGAGCAGTAGCTGATGTCCCAGCACCAGACTTGATTGGGCCCAGTGGCCGTAAAGCTCGTCGGCTCTGGTACTGAGCGGCGTGGCTTCATTCGCCCTCGATGGTGCTGCTGTTGGTGCTTTTTCAGCACTCGATAAAATGACGACTCGGAGGCCAAGTAGACCCCTTGATCGTAAGCGAGCCACTAACCACACCTAGGCAGTCAGTGCTTAGACCGGTAATGTCTCTTTCCACTGCCAGGGCAACAGCGTACTGAGTTCGTCTTCGTTGAGCGTGGGCAGCGTTTCAAAGACATACTGTAAGTAGTCGTAAGGCGAGAGACCATTGGCTTTGGCCGTTTCGATCAGGCTATAAATCGCCGCACTGGCGTGAGCACCGCGCGGGGTGTGGCTGAACAGCCAGTTTTTACGCCCCACCACGAACGGGCGGATGGCGTTCTCTGCCGGATTGTTGTCAAGCGGGATCAGGCCATCGCCCAGGAACCGGATCAGCCGAGGCCACTGGTTATCCAAGTAGTGCAGGGCTTTACCCAGCGCGCTTTTAGGCAGCACCTGGGCCAGCGACTTGTCGAGCCAGATGCGCAGTTGATCGATCAGTGGGCGGCTCTTCTGTTCACGCAGCGCCTGACGCGCCTCGGGTTCAAGGGCCTTCGCCTGCTTTTCCACGCCATACAGCTTACGGATCTGGTTCAGCGCCCAGTCCGCTTTACCGGTTTTACCTTTAGGCTGCACTTTCTGGGCATCCACGAACTTACGCCGGGCATGCGCCCAGCAGCCCGCATGGGTGATCCCATTACGACGCACGATCTCGGCATAACCTTCATAGCCATCGGTGAGTAAGCGTCCTGTATAGTCGCCCAACAGATCAACGGGCACCCGTCCGGCGCGGCTGGCGGCGTAGTCGAACAAGACGACTTGCTGACCCGGCGGGCCACCGCGCTGCACCCACATGTACGAGGCGATACTGGCAGAGCGATCCGCTTCTTGATTGACCTGCAGCGTCGTCTCATCCATGTGGATCAGCGAGGCATTTAAGAGATGTTGGCGCAACCTGTCGATCAGTGGGGTGATCCGTTCTCCCACCTGCACCATCCAGCGTGCCAGGGTATTACGGGGGATCTCAGCGCCATGGCGGGCAAAGATCTGGCTTTGGCGATATAACGGTAGCGCGTCCTGGTATTTAGCCGTCGCCACATAGGCGAGTAGCGTGGCGCTGGCATTGCTCTTGGGCAACAGTTTGGCGGGTGCCGGGGCGGTATTGACGCCCTCTTCGCATAGCGGGCAGGCATATTTGCGTCGTACATGACGGATCACCTCGATCCGGGCAGGCACCACGTGCAGTTCCTCACTCACCTCTTCACCGATCACCTTGAGCGCGGTGCCATCATCGTGGCAGTAGCGAGCATCATCGGGCAGTTCATGGACGACCTCGATACGCGGCAGCTCCGGCGGTAGCGCAACACGCCCGCCGCGCGTGCGACGTTTAGCAGACGTGATGATCTCGCTCGTCGCGTCATCAGCGACGGCGTCGCACGCCGATGCGTCACTGTCTTCCTCGTCAACGGCTACTTCCGCTTCATTGATCAGAAGATCCCGCTGATCGACGCGGTACTTCTCAGTGGAAGGGCCGAACTGACGCTCCAGGGCCAGCCGGAACTGTTCAAACAACGACTGCTTGGTGGCCTCCCACTGCGCTTCCTTTTTCTCCATCAACGCCAACAGCCGCGCATTTTCAGCGTCAGCAGCGGCCAGCTTACGTTCAAGCTGAGTGACTGTCAGTGAGGAAGCGTTGGCATTTTTCATGCCGCTTAGTTTACCAAAAACGCCCCTAAAATAGGAGCGTTACGACTATCCAACCCGCTGAAAATCCAATGCTTTGTGAGGCTGCATGGCCTTTAAATTATAGCCATCCAGCAACCAGTTAAGCTCTTGACCCGTTAACGTTACGGTCTCGTCCTTCAGGTGCGTGGGCCATTTAAACCGCTCACGCTCCAAGCGCTTGTACCACACAACAAAGCCGTTACGTTCCCTGAACAGCAGTTTCACTTTATCGCGCTGGCGATTACCGAACACGAACAGCGCTTGATCAAACGGGTTCAAGGCCATGGCTTAACGCTTGGGTGGGATTGAGTTCGCGGTTCATGATAACCTCCAAAATCAAAGAGACCCTGAGTGTGATCAGCCAACGTTAAAGTGGGTAGATGGGTTTAGTGGCGCGCTTACCAATCGCTACTGGTTCGATATGAGATAAATTACAGCATGAGTGCCAAAGGCAACTGTTATAATCATGCCGTACCGCACGCACCTTCCAAAGTCTCAAGGTTGAAGAGATCCATATAGAACAGTTTAAAATGCGAAGCGATATGAGGCGTCAGGCATTTGGAAACATCAAGTTCGACTATAACTAGCAACGACGGCACAGTACTATAGAGATGATCAGCCCTGAGGTCCTTGAACCTCAATTTATCGCATAAACCAGTTTCCACTGCTGCGGGGTAAGATCAAACTGCGATTTACAGCCACAGCTGACTACATTCAAAGCTAAGTACCGCCTAAAACTCGAATTCTCGGCCTACAAGTAGCCATAGCGACTCACCTGCAAAACGAAGAAAATAGAGTACCTTAGCTTTGAAGCCCGAGTAACCAACGCCTGGTAGCTGATTGAGCGTATGCTGGGAGACAATATGGTTAGTTATTTCCCTGACGATCGATGGACGATATTCAATCAAGGAGCAGATGAGTGAGCACTAAGCATTTTAGCATTTATGTATTGACAATGAGAGACGAGACAAGGATTAAGTCCATTGAGCGCCAGATGTCTGACCTAACCCTTACCTATCAGTACATCGATGCAACTGTTCTCGAAGATATCGAACAGATGACTCATCCAATTAATCGTAATGCAATCGTAAAAAAATATGGACGAATGCTCACCAAGGGTGAGGTCAGTTGCTTTCTTAGCCACCGAAAAATTTGGCAGGAGGTAATTGCCGGGGGAAAACTGGCCGTGATTTTTGAAGATGATGCTCTTATAGATGAGGACATTAAGCACTTTTTAGATTGTTTAGCAATGGAACCGGTAGCTTTTGATGTGGTTTTGTTAGGTCACTCTAAAAAAGATTATCGCCATAAAAAGATGTATCATTTTCTTGAGCCGTTAAAAAATGGTGAGCCATTGGGTACTTATACGCTAGGAAGAGGATTTAAAACTTGGCCTTCTGGTGCAGTTGGCTATGTGATCACACCCGCAGGAGCAGAAAAGTTACTAGCAGCATCTCGCACAATCTGCTGTGTATTAGATGACTGGCCCTATTATGAAAATAAAGGCGTTTTGGTTAAGGAAGTAAGGCCTTTATTGGTTTGGGAAGATTTTGTTAATATTGCAAGCTCGTTAGAAAGTGATCGACAAACACCTGCTAGAAAAAACTTCCTTTTTTTAGCTCGAGTAGTGAGAGGTGTGATGCGTAATATTAAGTCCCGGCTGGGGAATTAATCATGCATCCCCTCCGTTCTATTGAAAAGCTACTGCCATTTATCACTGCCGCCACACCAGGTGGATTCCGCATATTTGTGCTTGGCTTTGCTAGCTTCTTTGTTGTGCAGGATAGTGTTGTCTTCTTTTCGACCCAGTATACCTTAGCGTCTTTTTTTGTCATGGTGTCTGGTGTTGGATTTGCTACAATTTTAATGAAAAGAATGGCTAATGATGAAAGATTTTCGATTTTTTTTCGTTATGCGCTCTCTTGCTCCCTGATCGGAGGAGGCGTTGCAGCATGTGTGCTATTTGTGATCTCACTGGCGGTTCCTGTACCCAACTTATGGGCTGTACTAGGGCTAACATTAATAACATCACTTTACCAAGTTTTTCGAAATTACCTAGTTTTTAAAAGACATTTCTGGAAACTTTTCTTTTATGATTTTATCATTGGGCTTTTGTTTCTTATCTTTACTCTAGCGGCGTTCCTCACCTTGGGCCCATTAGACGCAGGGAAACTATTGAATGTTCTGACTGTGTCTTACGCACTTGCTTTTCTTATAGTTTGGGGGATAGTGGCTGCGCAGGAAAGTGGTGGCGCATTTACTGCTGGAGTAAAATTAATTCCTCTCAGAGACTTACTCTCGAGCTTAGTAGTGGGCTTTTCAAATGCAGCCAGTAGTGGTGTTGGATTTATTTTGCCCTCTTTATTTATTGCGCTTGGAGGCAACGATGTTGCTATTGTAGCTTCCCTGTGTGTAGCGGTGTTTAGTGCTATGTCTGCTCTGCCGAGAGGATTAATTAACAATAATGCTTTCGCATTATCGAAAATGGTCATGTTGCGAGACTATGCATCTACAGTAGTAGTACCGCTTCGCAAAAAAATATACACACTAGTAGCCGTCTTGGTTCCTACGCTTTCTATTACTATCGTTATGTATTTTTACATCTCTAATGCGGTCACCGATTATTGGATAGTTCTATTTTTTGTTGCTGCATTTGCATTTAATGTAGCAACAGGTCAGCTAGGCGTGATTGAATCAGTACTAATTAACTTCTGTGGCTATGAGCGTTTCTCACTTACCTTTAACATGGTGGTCTTTTCATTAGTACTTTTAGTATTCGGAATCGTGCGGTCTATTCCTGAAGCGCAAGAGTGGGTATACATCATCTATGCCGTTCCTTTTGCACTGGGAGTTATAAATATTTTACGATTATTTTGGTACCGAAAGATGGTAATCCGCTATTTTGAAGTTGCCACCTAACCGGTTTGCTCAGTCCTGCAGGGATGTGGCCGAGCAGCATTGTAGGTACCCCATAGTGTTACCAGCAAAAAGGCGTACATCATCACCCCGCTGTTATGCCCCATGAATACCTGAGTTAAACCAAAATCCATAAATGTGACAGGCAGCAGCACACCAGCAGTTGCTAGCGCCCGAGTGCCAAGGTGTTTAGCTTTGAGGTGACGGGCAAATAAGCGCAGAGGCACAAAGTAAAGCGTTAACAGCACTACCAACCCGAGCAGGCCTCGTTTGGCAAGCGCATCAATAAACTCATTATGCGCATGACCGTATTGGGCGGCTTCATCACTGATCACACCGGCCTCTCCAAAAGCGGACATGGCATCGGCATAGCCATTACTTCCCCAACCGGTAAGTGGTTTTTCTTTAATAAGTAGAGCAGCACCACGCCACATATCAAACCGTGCACCTACCGAGGTAGAGCGGTTTTCCCCAGAAATATATTGCGCAACATCGCTGAAGCCGTGATGGATACGCTCCTGGACTCCCATCTGCGGTACCGCATACACCGTAGCACCACCGACCACCACGGCAACTAACGTCGCTATTTTCAGCTTAACCGAAAGCTGATTACCGTAGGCCCGATATAGCACTAACAGTACAATCGGAAACCCGACCCACCCTCCTCGGCTGCCTGAAAACAGTGAGCCCAACATGCCACCAGCTGCCCCTAGCAGCAGCAATGCCAGCCATATACCACAACGTCGCTGAGTAGCGGCCCAACCAAGTCCCGCTATACAGAGCACACCTAGCAGCATACTTAAGTTGCCAAACTGAATCACTTGAGTGTGGCCTTGGGCACGTTCCACGCCTTCGACTAACTTTTGCCAGCCACTCCAACTGCCTGCAGTTATAGCTCCAACTGCTATACCGCCCCATAGATAAGCCAGCTTGGGTGGGTAGCGCAGCACCCATAACAAGGCAGGAATTGCTAGAATAAAACGAATGGGTCTATCAAGCCCACTGCTTCCCTGTCCATCCAGCCAAGCTTCAAGCATGTTCACCACTGCATAAGCGAGTAGCGCAGCAATTACCCAGGTGTCTTGTTTGGTTAGTACAGGCAGCCGACGTGCGATGATCATCCCCACACCAGCGATAAACAGCATCACTGCACCGATGGAGTAACCGCTAGGCACCACCAAGCATGCCGCTGACAATAAAAAAACAGCGATACTCGTAAATTGATTCGGAAAGGAAGCAACTTTTTTAGTAGAGAAATGGGTGAACAACGTCATTAAATCACTAATCCTGGCAATTAAGGAGCACGTTAGGCCGCTAAAAACTTAAAAGTGCGAGTCTATCACACCCTATCAACCCGCCTTCTGCTAAAGACAGTTATTGAATGTTGTTCAAGAATTAATAGGCATTTTTATTAATAAAACCTTTGAATACAGTCAGCACGATGATCTTTAAGTCCAACCAAAGCGACCAGTTGTCTATGTACCACAGATCATACTCTACTCGACGCTGCATTTTTTGTAGCGTATCTGTTTCCCCACGTAGACCATTAACCTGCGCCCAACCAGTAATACCTGGCTTCACTTTATGGCGGCGCATGTAGGACTCAACCAGCTCTTTGTACTGCTCGTTATGCGCAAGCGCGTGCGGGCGTGGGCCGACAATCGACATGCGACCTTGGAGTACATTGTAGAATTGCGGCAGCTCATCTAACGAAGTGCGCCTCAAAAATGCCCCTACGCGAGTAACCCGGGGGTCATGCCTGCTTGCCTGGGTGACGCTACCTACCTCTTCTTGATGCACATGCATTGAGCGAAACTTATAGACCCTGAACCGTCGACCATTCGATCCTTCTCGATACTGTTTAAACAGAATAGGCCCTGGCGAGGTGAACTTGATGGCCAGCACAATCGCTAAGCATACCGGTAGGATCATAATGGAGATAAGCGAACCAATGATGATATCTTCGCTACGCTTAACAAAACGAGACATACCGCTCATAGGTGACACACTTAGGTCTATAGCATAGTGCCCTGCCACCTCGCTCATGCGGTGGTTAAGTAAATGCATATCCTCAAACGCGGGAATGAAGCGCACTTCTGCCGTGTGGTTGCGGAGTGCATAAAACAGCGCTCGAACCGTTTGGCCCATTTCAAAGGGAACACAGATCCAAACCTCTCGCGCCTTAGAGCGGCTAATTCGCCGGACAATACGCGCGATACACTCATCGCTAACTGTACCTTTAATACGTTCGACACCCGCGATGCTGTGCCCTTCCCAGGCGGCACTGCGGATACCTTCTGCAACGCTGAGTACGTTGGTCGCTGGACCAATCAAAAAAACCGGCCGTCTTGCGCCTCCCCGCAAGCGCACATGCTGTAAGCCAAGCTGCACCAGCGTGCGCGCCCCTCCTGCAAATAGAAACGATATTGCTAGAGTTAAGCCAATCCATAACCGGGAATAGCGATCAGCGGCATGGGAAAAAAAGATCAAAGATGCAGCAGTGATACCCACTGCTGCCCACACTAATAACAACTTACCCAACATTTGCGCTACCGGTGTAATTCGCCAGCGACGGTAACTACCAGACATGCTATTAATCACCAGCACTAGAAGGCCAATGCAAATTAAGGCGAGCACATAGCGCTCATGAGGTTGAAGCGAACTAAACCGTACCCAGTACGCTAACCAGCCGCCAACAAAAATGGCGAGCACATCAAAAAAGGGAAATACCACCTGCGGAGGGAAACGCTCAGAAAACGTCATCGTTTTTGGCTTACCCATTGCGGCCTCTCTTTATGCATTCAATCATCAACATGTTCAATCGCTTTGCTGCTTTCTCAAAATAGTACTCACCCCTTGGGAGAATACTTGCTGGTCACTAAACTGTTCGCGCACCTTGCTTGCCTGCTCGCGGAGAAGAGCACGTTTATCTTCAGATTGGGCATAAAACGCTTCGAGTGCTGCGACCAGGCCCTCTACTCCATCCTCATAAAAGAAGCCGTTCTTGCCCTCTTGAATATACTCCTTCGATGCATGCAGCTTCGCGTTCGCAATTACGGGAATCCCACAGGCCAGTGCCTCTACAGCGACCAAACCGAAGCTCTCGCTAACCGATGGAAATACAAACACGGAGAAACCCGTCAAAATGTTTGGCAACTGCTCTCTAGGAAGCGCCCCAGTGAATGTCGTTGAAGATGCAATCCCTAATTGTTCTGCTGCCCGTTCCAACACAGTTCGCTGAGAACCCTCCCCAACCAAGATTAGGCGCTTATTTGGGATAGCGAGCTTAGCAAATGCTTCCAGCAGCGATTGGCAGTTTTTACCCGCCTCTAGGCGTGACACACAGCCTACAGTGAACATATCTGACTGCGTCACTGATGACATAGTCGGCCGTGCAACGAAGTGCTCCCCTACGCTATCAGGGTACACTTTAACGATATGTGATAAGGGAAAGTCCAAATGTGTGTTGATCTGGTGGCGAAAATGTTCTGAAGGTGCCACACACAGATCTACATTGCCCTTTAGCCGATGAAAACAAGAACGAAATAGCCGCGAACTCGTGATTTGTACGAGATCGGTACCATGAAAGCGCAGCACCAGATAAAAATGCTTGGGCTTAACTAGTGATAGCAAATACAGCAGTGGCAAAAAATATACCGGGTAGTGAACTTCCAACAGAGTCCCGACGGGTTTATTGCGTAACGAAAGAACACACCGAGTAAGCAAACCTGCATATAGCTTAATCTTGCTGAATTTGCCGGTAGGCTTTTCACGAATCGCGACAAGCTGGACGTTTTCGTCACCCAGCGCCTGACGCCATGCTTGCTCAGTCGATTTTACAAAGGTGCCATAGTGAGGAGCTTGCTTTGTAGGGTAAAGATTGGTCCATAAAAGCAGCTGTTTCATAGCTTGCGGCCCTTAATACCAAGATGTTCAGCAATATGACGCCCTAGCTCATTATTTTGGCTTTTCTGGCCTGAAAGCTGGTAGGCCGCATCAGGGTTTATCAGTTCATCAAGGGCGGTAAAAAATGCCTGCTTATTGGAACAAAACGAGAGTGTTGGGAACCGGCCCGTAAATGCCTTGGCAGTATCCAGCTGATGATCGTTGCGGTGTTCAGCTAGTGCATATTGGCGCGGTAGAAATACGCCTCGCTTGCCATGATCTAGGCACGATAAAATACTGCCCATTCCTGCATGCGAAACAATACCCTGCGCTTGGCAAAACCATTGGTAATACTCGTCACTTGAGAGCGTTTTGAATACTTTCATATGTGGGTGGGTAAACTCGCTACTTTCACCCACCTGAGCAACCACCTCCCCTATGTAGCCGCTGGTATCGCGCCATTCTGCAAAAGTTTCCAACAAGCGATCAAACGGCAACTGGGTACCGACAGTGATAAAAATCATAGGACTTTTCCCCAGTAGCTGACGCGCTTGTCATTAGCCGCCAAATGCTCCCACTGGGTGAGACAGATATCGCAAAAAAACCGCGCTAACTTTCCAGAAAAGGAGAGCTGCTGGTAGTTGGCCATGCTATCGACCCAGATCACTTGTTTGCCCATAAGCTTAGCGATAAAGCAGAGGAGTAAGCCAGGCAGCGCGCCAGTAGAAATGACGGTATCTGGTTTAGCGATTTTCAACACGGCATACGTTCTACGGACAGCAGAGATCAGGTCTTTTATGCGACTGCCACGGTGTATATTGGGGCAAAAAAGGGTGGGGGCTTCGTTTACTATTAAGCCCTGTTCAGTGCTAGCAAAGGTAAACGAGACGCTGTTCTGATCCACATTCTCTACTATTTGCCCATAAAGCCGCTTTAGCTGTATGAAGTGACCTCCGAAAGATCCCACTAACAGAATTTTCATGATTCCTCCCTGAATGTCAGCTGTTCATATTTTAGTTTATGAAGGTACCCCACCAATAATGCGGTAGCGCTCGAAGCAATGCCTGAATTCACCACATGCCCTGCTGCCACGCTAACTCCCAGCACGGTAAAAATAAGTAGCAAAAAACTAATCCCAAACCGTGATTGACGCTTTAACAGTTGGGCTGCCCAGATGACCCCTAGCAGCCAGGGCAAATAAAAGAGCACGCCACCCACCACGCCAAACGTAATGAATACATCGACAATATCTATTTCAACCAGAGACCCTCGAATGCTGAGTAGCTGATCAACCCCCACTCCAAACAGGACATCCATAAATCCAAAAGGCACGATCACAAGCTCAATCGCTTCCTTCAGAAAAGAGAGACGACCGCTAAGTAATGCCCCCCAAAAACCACCGTGTAATTGCTGTAGAAAAAGCATCCGGTCAAGTAAACCAGTCGCCTGTATGAACTGATAGCCAAGTACGATGACCGCCGCCATGCCTATCAAACCAAACGTATATACAGTAGGGATGCGCCTGACTTTAAAGTAACCGTTGTGTATGAGAGAAAACACGAATATTAAACAGATGCCTAGCATCGCAACTTTAGTGGCTTTCATTAGGAAAAAAATCAGAAACACACCAAACACACCAGCTAGCAGCCAAGTACTTTTCGTCTCCGCAAGCCGAAATAGCACAATGCTGGCGGAAGCCAGCATGAGGTAACTCATTTCATTACCTGCGATGATGAAACCTTTACCGCCTATTCCCCCGGCATACTGGGACTCTCCAACGCCAAACACACCTAGCGTGACGTTCAACGACATAATGAAAAAGTAAAAAAACATTAACCATGCAATTTTTCGACGGTTCCAAAAATCGCTTGGATGCTTAGCTTCGCCTACTAAATAAAACAGCAAAACTAGTGTCAGTAGCCCCCTTACAGCCCATGTGATGCTTTCGATGGCATGCCCGTAAGTGAACACCTGGTAAAAGAGACACAAGGTGATCAATGCAGCGCATAAAAGTGCGTATACAAACAGCCTTACATGATAAATCAACATCATGATCATCAGCCCTATAAAACCTAGTGCCTTATAGGGCGCAGAAATGCTCGGTATAGGCACGTTATGGTAGTAAAAATAACCATTCACCGTATCAACAACAGGCCATGCTATGAGAAAACACAGCAGTAAGATATTGATGCACTTTTTCAGTTCAAGGTCCATGGATGCCTCCGGCGGGCACTGAGCGCTTCAAATGCCTCAACTTACTTGGCACGCCGATAAGCAACAGCTACTTGTTTTACAAAAACACTGAACACCGCCACTAACGGAGTCAACAGCAAAGCTACTATTATACCAATCGCTAAGATAAACTTTTTACCAATACCCGCTGGCTCAAGGGATTGTAACGCGAACTGGGTTGAGTCACCGGGGTTAATACTTTCAATACGACGCTCGAGCTGGAGCATTTTCTCAAAAAAAGTAACCTGTAATTCGCGTGCAGCTTCACTGTTTGACTCACGTGCTGCTTCTAACGCTTGAGAGTAAGCTTCGTACTGTTCATTTAGTCTCTCTGTTAAGCTTTCAACCAGCTGATGCTGATCTTCCTGAATGGAGGCGACTAAGCCTTCGTGAAATTGTTCAACAACAGGCCGATATGCTGTCTCCGCGTCACTACTTATGCGAAGCAACAGGGTGTTTCTAGGGTTAGACACATCGACATCAAAAGTAATACCAGTGATTTCATCGTCTTGTAAAAGCTGCCTACGCTGCTGGTCAATAAAAACATTATCTAATTTTGCGATGACCTCTTCGGGCTTTTCAAGCCCCACACGATTTCCTTCCAGTGTTTCATAAGAAGCAATAGCGTACACCGTGACAAACCCATACTTTACTGGCTTCAGCCATAGCGCAATCAGTGTTAAGAGCATTATGCAAACCACACTTGCAAGCATGATTTTCCACTGTTTTATCAGCAAAACCACGAAGTCAACCAGCAACATTTCACCTGGGTTTGCATTCTCCTTAACCCGTGAATCCATTCTATCCCCCGTCATTACTGCTCTCCATTTACCGCATAGCGGTTATGCTTATTAGGCTAATTAATTTGCACGACGCGTCTAAACTTACTTGACAAGTATAGATTTCAATACTTATCGGCCAACACCATAATATTTAATTCCCTTTTTCAGCATGCGAGAAGGATCAAATAAATTACGGCCATCAAAAATAACCGGCTGAGAAAGCGTTGCTTTAATCAAGTCAAAATCGGGCGCTTTAAAGGACTGCCAATCAGTGACAATAATGAGAGCATCAGCATTTTTAAGCGCCGCCTCTTTAGTACCACATAGCGTTAAATCATTACGATTCCCATAAATGCGCTGTGCTTCTTCCATCGCTTCGGGGTCATACGCTTTTACTTTAGCTCCTGCTTGCCATAACGACTCCATCACCACGCGGCTAGGCGCTTCACGCATATCGTCAGTATTGGGCTTAAAGGCAAGCCCCCACAAAGCGACTACCTTGCCTTCCAACTGGTTACCAAAATGTCGGCTAATTTTTTCAAACAACGAATTTTTTTGCAGCTGATTGCGCTCTTCTACTGCTTTAAGCACTTTTGCAT
The DNA here is from genome assembly GCF_000236625.2 of Halomonas sp. GFAJ-1. Taxonomy (NCBI): domain Bacteria; kingdom Pseudomonadati; phylum Pseudomonadota; class Gammaproteobacteria; order Oceanospirillales; family Halomonadaceae; genus Halomonas; species Halomonas sp. GFAJ-1. Next base: position 40,490 of record NZ_AHBC01000010.1, on the reverse strand, counting down.
CAAAGGCAATACCTTCCGCTGTACGAATAAGTGCCTGAACGTCTTTAGGAAAACAAGAACCACCGTAACCTGCGCCAGGATAAATAAAATGGTACCCAATGCGTGGATCGCTGCCGATTCCTTGCCGAACCATTTCAATATCAGCACCTAGTCGTTCAGCCAGGTTAGCCATTTCGTTCATGAAGCTGATTTTAGTAGCTAACATACAGTTAGCCGCATACTTAGTTAGCTCAGCACTATGAACATCCATGGTAATCATTTTGTCATGGTTGCGATTAAACGGAGCGTAAAGCTCCCGCATGATCTCAATAGTGTCGCTATTATTGGTACCAATAATAATGCGATCAGGTTTTTTGCAGTCAGCAACAGCGCTCCCCTCCTTCAAAAACTCAGGGTTTGAGACGACATCAAACAAAAAATCAACGCCACGCTTAGTTAACACGTCAGCTACTTTAGAGGTTACTTTGTTAGCAGTACCAACTGGCACTGTGGACTTATTTACTATCACTACTGATTTTTGCATGTGAGTGGCAATAGTTTCAGCCACTTTTAATACGTATTGAAGATCAGCGCTGCCATCTTCGTCAGGAGGAGTCCCTACTGCAATAAACTGCACATCACCATGCTTAACACCTTCTTCTGCGTTGGTGGTAAACGTCAACCTTCCTGTCGCATGGTTTTCAGCAACGAGTGTCTCTAACCCTGGCTCATAGATAGGAATGATGCCCTGCTCCAAGCGTGCGACTTTTTCAGCATCTACGTCAACGCACACTACGTTATGACCTACGTCAGCAAGAACGGCGCCTTGCACCAGCCCGACATAGCCTGTTCCGAACACGGTTACATTCATACTTTTCCTATCAACTTACATAGCTCGTTAATTGACACAGCCAGGCACAATACTGTCGATCGGCTGGCAGCTATAAACGTAAACTATCATACCTGTTCGCAGCTGCGCTGTAATGTTGTGCCGATTTCTGCAACGCTGCAAATTAAATCCTGCACGTAGCTCTCGCTAATAGCGCGGCGACTCTTTGCAATAAGAAATGATGTCAAAGCCAGGACCCTAGGTGCCACCGCCCGGGCTAACTCGGATGCATCCCGTCATTAGAAGGAGCTCATCACAACGCCACAATTCTTGAAGCGCATGCTGTTAAAGCACCTGCGGTCAAACTGGACTAATTATACTCAAGACGGCACCTACTCACCCGCTCAACGATCACTTGATCATTCGTTAACGACGTGGTGAGTGAACTTGTGTAATGGACAAGCCGAGCGTGAGCAATTCTAGCATGATATTGGGCAACCTTTAGCCACGCTTTAGATAGGCCAGAGTCTTTTGACTTATTCCTGAGACGCAAAGCTCTCGTGCATAGTCATCTTTGTCGAGTCTGGAAGGGCGTCAGCTATCGCTTTACAAACTCAGCTAATGAATCAGCAACCTTCACGATCTTTTCACGCTGCGGAGGCGCTGGGTGCTGGAAGCGCTTGGCCTCACCGAGGCTTCATCACAGCTTCGCAAAGCACCTTCTCGGATGCTGGATAAGTATGCGCATTTTTATGATTGAGCTTTAAGTGACATACAGTAAAGCCGCAGGAAGCAAATACGGTTTTACATTTTATAGAGCTTATTGCGCATCAAGATCGACATCAATGGATGACTGCAATTTTGCAAGAAATACCATCTCGTCGATTGCTATGCAGTTTTGCAAAACAGGCTTGCAGAATTGCATACTTAATTTTTTAAGCTATTGATTTTAAAGGATATTTTTTTATAATGGGGGTTATCACAACAAAATAAATAAAATATAATTAGGATATTGAAAATAAAAAAACCGGCCTCAAAGAGGCCGGTTCTATTGCCAGTTTTAGCGGTTACTACTTAAAGCGAGACGTTTCAACCAAGCTTAGAACAGGTAACGAGCACCCGTCAGCCAGTAAACATCGTCAGAAAAGTCGCGGATTTGAGCGTCGCGAGTCGAAGGAGCATCACCATCATATAGCTCTGCGAACACATCAAAGTTACTAGAAACTTTGTAGTATGCACCAGCTGCCCATGAATTACTGTCGTCAGCACCACGACGATCAATATGATACACATCAGCGTTAAACGCCCACGGCCCAGTCGTATATGTTAGACCTAAACCGTAAGAGTCAAAACCATTATCTCTATCATCGGCGGCTAAACGAGCAGCAGTATTGGGATCATCATTACGATCTTGGGTTTCAAAACCGGCACGTAATGTTAACTGATCATCAATAGCATAAGAACCGATCAGGCCGTAAATCATTTCACCGGTGCCTTCGCCACGCTCAACATCTTCAATAAAGCCTAGACCAACAGTCACAGGGCCTTCCTGATAACGAACACCACCCTGTGCAGCAACGACAGTGCTATCACGGTCTAGATCTTCACCACGGTCACTGTAGTGCTTCAACTGCAGAGCAGCAGTGAAACCATTCAGATCAGGCGTGTAGTAACCAATAGAGTCGCCACGGGACTGCTTCGGATGACCTTGAAACTCTAAACCCTGGTTCAGATAAACATCGAAGGGTAGGGAAACAAATGAATTATAAAAGCTATCAAAGTTACCGCCCTGGATAGTACCAAACTGGTTACTTTCCAAGCCGATATAGCTTTGACGAGTTTCAGTAAATGCGTTGAAGCGGTTGTCACCACCATCAGCCTGGAAGCGCCACTCAACGTGACCGAAGGCAGTCAAATCTGACGTTACATCCTGACTCATACGCAAGCCAAGACGAGAAAACACGTCGCGAAACTCTGCGCTTGTGCTTGCGCCGTCATTGGCAGGTACGCCGCCACCTTCAATACCCATTGCGATACGACCGTAAACGTCCAGACGGGTGCCGTCTTGGTCGTATACGGTAGCTGCTTGAGCGGCAGCAGAAGCGCCGAGGGCGCCAATGATAGCAGTCGCTAAAAGTGTCTTTTTCATGATGTAGGTTCCTTAACTAGCTTACTGTTTCGATCGTTTTTACAAGCTTTCAAAAATGAAGCCTGCAGTTGGCTTGCGGGTCATGCTCTTGTTCCATCCTCCGGTTTTTCCCGGTGGTATGTGGCATGTCCTCAGCTAAACCTTGTTATATTCCAATGCTCGCAGGTCAAACTCTATACCGTGAACCCAATGAACGCAATAGAAAAAAACAGTGTTTTTTTACGATTTATGCTTTTTTAGGGAACCCAGCTAGACTTACCCGGTCTCAGTGGCCTTCAAATTTCTGCTGAAGACCTTTTAGTTTTTCTTCTAAACTTATCGGCTTTGGTTTACTTCCTTGCGAGGGAAGCAGCCCAGCATTCTTATCGCCATGCTTATTAAGCGGTTGCGCGGTAGTTCTGCTATTCGCTGCTGAAGCTACCATTGTAGTGGCATTTTTCGGTTTCGCCGCATTTTTCTGCGGGGCTATAGCCGATTCATCAGTGGGCCGCTCTTTTCGCCGCTGGCGGGCGTGTAAAGAGGCTTCTTTATCAACCTTTCCCACTGGATTACCATCCAAGTCGAGGCGCTCTACGCCCTCGCGCATTGATTTTACGTAGCGTGGTAAATTCACGTAGTTAGCAAGCGCTCGCCGAATTAATTTACCCGACCAAGGCTCACGCTGGGCAAGGTCGTGATGGATACCAATCTTAAGCGGCTTGGTGTGCCCTTTAAAAAAGGCCTTCGGATAACGTTGGTACCACTGATTTAGAAGCGCTTGGGGTGAAGGTGCTTCCGCTCCTTTTGCAACTTCGTGCACAGTTTCTTGTGCAGCTTCTTTTGTAACTGCACGCTCTACTGTTCCTTCTGTAGCGCCTCGCTCGCCTGCCTCCGGCTCTGTCTTTTCGTTTTGCTGGGGGATGCTTTCTGGCGCTTCCAAAGACGCTTCAGGGACGGGTATATCGTCATTTGGTTCGCTTTGGGCAGCCAGTTGCTGCTTGAGCCAGGCATTCTCTCGGCGAAGCGTTTTTAGCTCGGACGTTGTACGCTCAAGATGCGCCTCTAATGATGCTAATAAGTGCTGTACGCTGGCGGCCATGCTCCCCTCCTTTGTCCTAATCAGTCGTTGAAGCGCTCATATACGACGAAATCATAGTGGGGCTGCCCTTCCGCTGGGCTTCCTGCAACCCGCTGCACTTCGCGCCATTCCTCCAGAGAGAACTCTGGGAAGGACGCATCGCCATCAACATCAATGTCTACTTCAGTAATATAGAGGCGTTGCGCAAAAGGTAGCGCCTGACGATAAATCTCACCGCCTCCCATCACCATGATCTCTTCAGCCGCTTCAATGGTGGCCTGCTGATCAGCTAGCTCCAGCGCCGTCGGCAAATCATGGCATACCCGCGTGCCAGCTGCCTGAAAGTTTGTATCTCGCGTTACCACGATATTAAGCCGGTTAGGTAGCGGCTTGCCAATAGACGCATAGGTTTTACGCCCCATGACCAGCGGCTTCGCTTGGGTCATCCGCTTGAAGAACTTTAAATCTTCAGGCAAGTACCAGGGTAGTTTGCCATTCACGCCAATGACACGGTTTTTCGCCATGGCAACAATCATAGCGACCGGTACTAGCGAGTCGAATTCGCCCTCTTGGGAGCTCATACGGCCACCTCCGCTTTTATATGGGGATGTGAATCATACCCGGTGATCTCTATATCCTCGAAAGAGAAATCAAATAAGCGGGTTACCTGATCATTAAGCGTAAGCTTAGGCGCAGCCAGGGGCGTACGTGTTAGCTGCTCTTGGGCTTGCTCTAAGTGATTGCTATATAAGTGGGCATCGCCGAGCGTATGGATAAACTCGCCGGGTTTTAACCCTGTCACTTGGGCGACCATACTAAGCAGCAGCGCATAGCTTGCAATATTAAAGGGCACGCCTAGAAAAATATCCGCACTGCGCTGATAAAGCTGACAGGAAAGGCGCCCGTTAGCCACATAGAATTGAAATAGGCAGTGACACGGCGGCAGCTTCATTTCATCTACCTGGGCGGGGTTCCAGGCAGACACAATCAACCGACGCGACTGGGGCGACGTGCGAATTTGCTCTAGCACATTGGCAATTTGATCTACGCTGCCACCCTTAGGGTTTGGCCAGCTACGCCATTGATAGCCGTAAACAGGCCCTAAATCGCCGTTTTCATCCGCCCACTCATCCCAGATGCGCACCCCATTTTCTTGAAGGTAGCCAATATTGGTATCGCCTTTCAAAAACCATAGCAGCTCATGGATGATAGAGCGTAGATGCAGTTTTTTGGTCGTTAGCAGCGGAAAGCCACGGGAGAGGTCAAAGCGCATTTGATGGCCGAAAATTGAGCGCGTGCCGGTACCCGTCCGGTCGTTGCGATCAACGCCCTCCTCTAACACAGTGCGCATTAAGTCAAGATACGGCTGTTCAAGCGCTTCTTTCGGCGTGGGCGTTGTTGCAGTCACAGAATTTCCAGATTGTCAGGCAGTGTGGGCATGTATTCTATACATGGAAGCCATATGCGGCTAGAAGCTATGTGCGACCAGAAGCTATGTGCGACCTGGGAGTCGCACATAACTATTCACCGCTTACGATTTACTTACGTCAGTTTTGGCGTCGACAGGGTTATTGCGTGACCACGCAATCAGGTAGAGGCCAAACGCGATCATTGGCAGCGTTAGCAGCATCCCCATGGTGAACCAGCCGAAAGCAAGATAACCAATATGTGCATCGGGCTTGCGTACAAACTCTACCATGAAGCGGAATACGCCATAGCCCAGCAGGAACAGCCCCGACACAAAGCCGCGCGCACGAGGCTTGGAAGATACCCACCAGAGAATGACAAACAGCACAACGCCTTCTAACAGCGCCTCATAAAGCGCCGAAGGGTGGCGTGGCTCAGGCCCCATACCTGGGAAAGGCATCCCCCAAGGCAGCGACGTTACCCGCCCCGGTAACTCATAATTGATAAAGTTGCCTATACGCCCAGCGCCTAACCCAATCGGCACTAATGGCGCTATAAAGTCGGTAAGGGTAAAAAACGCCAACTGCTTGCGGCGTGCAAACAGCCAAGCAGCGAGCAGCACACCCAGCAGGCCGCCGTGGAAGCTCATACCGCCATCCCATACGCGGAAAACCCAAAGGGGGTCTGCCGCCCACTGCTCAAGGCCATAAAATAGCGCGTAGCCTAAACGCCCACCGGCCACTACGCCAATGGCACAGTAGAACAGTAAATCGCCAATATCGTCTTTCGTGAGACCTATGCGCGGCGCTCGCTTACAGCCTAACCACCAGGCAGCCACAAACCCCACCACGTACATTAAGCCATACCAATGAACTTGCAGCGGACCCAGTGAAATTGCGACCGGGTCAATTGTTGGATAATTGATCATCAAAAATCTCTAAGCGAAAAGAAGTAAAACGGCCAACACGTGAGCCGAAAAGCCATCATGCCAAAATGAAGCGAAGCCCTACGACTGCTAGCAGCGCTGCAAATGAGAACCGTAGCGCTTGGGCTGGAAGCACATGGGCAAGTTTCACCCCTAACCTTGCAAAGGGCACGCTGGTGAGCACAATCCCTAGAAAGGCTGGCCACATAACAAACCCCGTGGCCCAAGGGGGTAGCAGCGGATTACCCCATCCGACGATGATAAACGTCATAGCGCCTACCACCGCGATGGGCAGCCCACAGGCAGCTGAAGTGCCTACCGCCTGGGTCATGGAAGCACCACAGCGCGATAACCAGGGAACAGTCATTGCTCCGCCACCAATCCCAAATAGTGCAGAAATAGCGCCTACAACACCACCGGCTACTGTCATCGCGGCCTTACCAGGCAACCCCACCCCCGGTTTGGGATTAAGGCCTAGCACCATTTTGACTGCCAACAGCAGCACAAAGATACCGAACAGAGTACCCAAAACAGTGCCCGACAGATTACCGGCAATAAATACACCGCCAATCGCCCCCAGCATTAACCCAGGTAGTAACGCCATAAACCAGGGGCGGTGCACGCTTCCCTTGCGAAAATGCCCCAGCGCTGAAGAAGCGCCGGTTATCACGATGGTAGCCAGCGAGGTACCTACCGCCAAATGCATCGTGATTTCAGGGGCAATGTTTTGCAGGCCAAAGGCAAATACTAGCGCAGGCACAATGATAAGCCCCCCGCCAACGCCAAATAGCCCCGCCATTGTGCCTGCTGCCGCCCCTAAAACTAAATAACTTGCAATAATAGCCACTACTGTCATGGGGTAGGTGTCTCGCTGTTTCTATTAGGTACCCATTTGGTAATCATGCCCACGAGCGTTTCGGGCTGGTAGGGCTTAGCAAGCACATCGTCTAACCCAGCGGCCTCACAGGTATCACGCCTAGCATTATCAACATTTGCGGTTAACGCGACCAGCACGCTGCGTGGGCTTTCATTGTTATGTTCATAGTCGCGCCAGCGTCGCGCAGTTTCAAACCCGTCTAAGGTTGGCATAAAAATATCCATGAATACCAAATCATAAAACGTGGTTTGTTGTCGCTCTAATGCCTGCTCACCGCTGCTTACTCCTTCTACATAAAGCCCTTGGGCCTCAAGCATTTGTCGCGCCAGCATTAAATTTACGGGGCCATCATCCACTACTAGCACCTTAAGCTGCCGTTTGGTACTGGCTGGCAACGCCTGATCACCTCCTGCTTCGCTAACACTTTCCAGGGCAAAATTGGCCAGCAGAGCACGAATATCAGCCAGCCGGTCTTGCACGTGGTTAATATCTTGATGGCACTCTTTACACTGGTCTTTCTGCATTAAGTCATCCAGATAAGCAAACAGGTTATCGGCTTCCCGCTGTAGCAGTGTTAAGTAGCCTGACTTTAATCGTGACTCTTCTCGTGCACGGTCTCGCCCCGCCATAAGGTGCTTAAGCTGTTGTTGCTGCTGATGTAGATTTTCAAGCAGCGCTGGGTCCTGCTTGGGTTGCTCAGTCGTTGGCGGTATAAATGGCGCTTTGTCTTGAATACTCACTAGCTTGGCAAGCAGCTCGTTAACGTGTGCCACCCGCTGTAGCGGCAAAAACAGCTCTGTACTCTCGGGCGCAACTGGCTGTTCAACCGATGGCGAGCGCGCCACGGTATGACTAAGCGCCTTTGTGTTGCGCTCAAGTACTTTTAACTCGTGCATGAAGAGCACGTCTATCCGCTTAGCCCGGCTTTTGAGCAGCATAAGGAAAGCAGCCACGTTCATGCAGCTGCCTAATAGCAAGGTAAGGGTAAGCCACAGCGTTGTGCTCCATGACGCTTGATTTGGCGACATCCCCCAGATAACGAGCCCCACTGACACACACAGCATGACCAGTGCGGCTTGCACAAGCAGCAAAGGCCAAAGAATCGGCCATGTAACGGCATTCCAAAAGTGCTCTCGCTGATAGGATTGCATGTACAGAGTCCTGAATTGCGGTCAAGCAGCGGTGGTCAAACATCCTGGTCTAAGGTTAGTGTACGTCTAGACACCAACGCTGTCATTCCGCTCTTGTAGAGGTTGACGCTGTTGCTCACTGAATCTGAAGGATGACAGAGTTCGCGATGTGCTTAATCACCTTTGCCTGGCACCCAGGCAGCACCCAACCGCTTCGCTTAGCAGCGAACCGCGATGAGTTTCACGCACGCCCCACGGCGCCATTAGCCTTTTGGGATAACCCCCGTGGGCTGATGGGCGGACGGGATTTAGAAGCGGGAGGCACATGGCTGGCGGCGAACCAGCAGGGTCGGGTAGCCGCACTAACCAATGTACGCGACCCCCGTCTTGCTACGCCGGCCGACGCACCTAGCCGGGGGGAACTGGTGGCGAGCGCCCTGCAATGTAGCGACATTGATGCTTGGCTGATAGAACTGGCTAACACCGAGGCGAAGCACTACGCCGGATTTAACCTGCTCGTCGCTACAACAGAACGCTTATGGCATCTGCATAGAGGTTACGATGGCACTCACCTGACCGAGATCGCCAGCGGGGTGCATGGCCTCTCCAATGCGACGCTAAACACTCCCTGGCCAAAGTTAACCGCCGTAAAGCAGGCTTTAGCCCATAGCCACCCTGATAACTGGCGCCACGCTACTCAAGAGGCCTTGCACAGCCCACGGGTAGCACCTGACACCAGCTTGCCCGATACGGGGGTTAGCTTATCGCTTGAACGCCAGCTTTCCGCCGCCTTTATTATCGGTGAGCAGTACGGCACTCGGGCGACAACGTGGTTAACGCTCAATCAGCAAGGGGAAGTGGCAATGACCGAGCAGCGCTTTGGGCCGCTCGGCCGTTTTGAAGGGGAAACGACACTCTCAAGTTCAGTCTCGCGGGGGTAATAGGTGCGAAAGCTGCCATTCATCCATGCGCATATTTAAATGGGCATGCACTTGAGCGGGGGTATCCTGCTGCATAATTTCTTCAAGCAGCTGCTTTGCATCCGTAAAGCTTACCCGGCGAATCGCCGCGCGTACTTTAGGCAAACTGGGGGCGTTCATGGAAAGGCTCGTGAAGCCCATGGCCATTAATAACAGCGCCCCTGCCGGGTCTCCTGCCAGCTCTCCACACAGCGAAATAGGTTTATTCAGCCGCTTGGCATCTTGGGAGAGTTCCTGCAGCGCACCAAGAAGCGCTGGATGCAGCGCATCGTAAAGGCTTGATACTCGTGGGTTGTTGCGGTCTACCGCTAGCAGATATTGCGTTAAATCGTTGCTGCCCACTGAGAAAAAATCAACCCGCTTGGCCAACGCATCCATTTGATAAATGGTCGCGGGTACTTCGATCATCACGCCCACCTGGGGGCGGATGACGGTGGTACCCTCCTCACCTAACTCGACAATCGCACGATCTAGCAGGCGTAGCGCCTCATCGACCTCTTCTACATTGGTGATCATCGGAAAGAGCACGTAGAGGTTACCCAGACCATGAGAGGCTTTAAGCATGGCGCGCAGCTGCACCATCAATACTTCGGGGTGATCCAGGGTTACCCGCATGCCGCGCCAGCCCAAAAACGGGTTAGCTTCCTCAATAGGGAAATACGGTAAATCTTTATCGCCGCCAATATCCAGGGTGCGCATTACCACCGGCAGCGGCGCAAAGCCTTCGAGCTGCTCGCGATACATCCGCATTTGCTCTTTTTCACCGGGAAAGCGCTCGGTAATCATAAACGGCACTTCGGTACGGTATAGCCCGACGCCACCAATACGACTTTTAAGCAGCGAACTGGCATCGACGGCTAAGCCGGTATTGACCATCAGCGGCATAGAGTGGCCATCAGGCGTTTCGCTGGGCTGGTCTTGCTCGTGCTCCAGCACTTCACTGAGGGCTTTCTCTTCGGCGATTAAATTGGCGTAGCGGGTTTTCAGCTCTTCAGCGGGCCGCACAAACAAGCGGCCACGGTGCCCATCCAGCACAACAGGGGCGCCGTTTAAGCGCGGCAGTGGTAAATCTACCATGCCCAACACGGTGGGAATCCCCATGGCGCGGGCCACAATAGCCACGTGAGAGGTGCTTGAACCGCGTACCGACACCAGGCCTTTCAGCTTATCCCGCGGCACTTCACCCAACATCGCTACGCTGATTTCGTCACCGACTAAGATGGCGTTATCAGGGTAGGTTTCAGGCGTTGAGGGCGTATCTTCCTGCAAGTGCGACAGCACGCGGCGGCCCAGGTCGCGAATATCCGCCGCCCGCTCGCGCAGATAGTCATCATCGACGCGCTCTAAGTATTGCACATGGCGGCGCACCACATCGGCCAACGCTCCAGGCGCCCACTGCCCTTCACGAATACGTTTCTCTACCTCTTCTGAGAGCGCTGCTTCACCAAGCATTTGCTGGTACACATCAAAGAGAGCAAGTTCCTGGGCAGAAATACGGCTTGCCAAGCGTTCACCCGCAGCGCGAATCTCACTGCGCGTTTTGCCAATGGCCTCTTTTAAGCGAGCAACTTCGTAATCCTGATCGCTAGGAATCAGATCCGGGACGCTATTAAGATCAGCGGGCGGGGTAATGACTACCGCTTCGCCCATGGCCATACCGGGGGATGCCGCCACGCCTTTGAACATGGCTTGGCCACCCGGCAGCGCAGGGCGGGAAAGATTACCCGTGGCTAACGCATGGGCAAGCACCCCTGCCAACTGAGCAGCCATGGTGACCAGAAAGGCTTCGTCTTCATCATCGTACTGGCGTTTTTCAGCCTGCTGAACCACTAATACGCCAAGCATGAGGCGCTGGTGAATAATCGGCACCCCCAAGAAGCTTGAGTAACGCTCTTCGCCCGTGGCCTCAAAATAGCGAAAATGGGAATGCGCCTGGGCGTCTTCCAAATTAAGCGGTTCACTGCGCTTGGCGACTAGCCCCACCAAGCCTTCTCCCAGGGGCAGCACCACGCGGCCCACCGCCTGGGTACGCAAACCAATGGTTTCCATCAGCACTAACGACTCAAGCTCTTTATCGTAAAGATAAAAAGAGCATACGTCGGTTTGCATGGCCTTGCGTATGCGGCGAACCATGGTTGACAGCGCGGCATCGAGGTTTCGAGCGCCATTCACTTCCTGAATGACGCGACGTAACACCTCAAGCATGGAGGTTTTACTTTTCACTATTATTTGCCTCGCTGAGGGATTTCCGGCTGGCTTGACTGCCTCATCCTAGGCAGCAAAGCGCAATTACCCTTCGTTATCTTGTGCTAGGCGCTGTACACGCGGAGAAAGCTCTCGTAACGCGCGTCGATATACCTCTCGTTTAAACGGCACCACCTGCCCCAGCGGGTACCAGTAGCTTACCCAGCGCCAGCCATCGAATTCGGGCTTGGGCGTAGCCGTCATGCAGATTCGGTTCTCTTGACAGCGAATCTTAAGTAAAAACCACTTCTGCTTCTGGCCGATACAGACCGGTCGCGAGTGGGTACGAATCATGCGTCGTGGAAGACGGTAGCGCAGCCAGCCCCGGGTGCAGGCGACAATATCAACATCGTCGGCGGTTAGGCCGATCTCTTCGTGAAGCTCACGAAAAAGCGCTTGTTGTGGAGTCTCGCTTGCTTTAATGCCTCCCTGGGGGAATTGCCACGCATTTTGTCCTACACGACGCGCCCAGAGCAGTTGCCCCTGGCTGTTGGCAATAATAATGCCAACATTGGGGCGAAAGCCGTCAGCGTCGATCACGGACATCACCTTAATAAATTTTCAGTTATGTCCATTTTTCCACAAGGGAGACAGCCGTATCAATACAATATAGAGCTAAGTGGTTAAACCAGGGCGACTCTGCGATAATCCGCCGCTTTGTGTCCCGCGATTAACACGCTATCAACCATCACATTAACCATAAGGGGAGCGCCGTGAGTCTGGCCATTTTCGATTTGGATAATACGCTGCTATCCATCGACAGCGATCACGCCTGGGGTGAATTTCTACTCGAACAGGGCGCCGTTGATCCTGTTGCTTACCGAGAAGCCAACGAACGCTTTATGGCCGATTACAACGCAGGCACCCTGGATATGGCAGCGTTTCTGGAGATGGCACTGAAGCCGCTTGCAGAAAACACGCCGGAACAGCTGGCCGCCTGGCATCAGCAGTTTATGGCCAGCAAAATTGAGCCGCATATTCTCCCCAAGGCCGAAGAGCTTTTGGCCCGCCACCGCACCAAAGGGGATACGCTGCTGATTATCACCGCCACCAACCGCTTTATTACTGCGCCAATTGCTGAGCGCTTGGGCGTTGATGATTTAATCGCGGTTGATCCGGAGATGATCGATGGACACTATACGGGGCGGGTGTCAGGGGTGCCGAGCTTCCGCGAAGGCAAAGTCACGCGTTTAAAGCAGTGGCTTGAAGATCAAGACTTAACCATGGATGGCGCTTGGTTTTACAGCGACTCCCATAACGACCTGCCGCTGCTTGAGCAAGTCGAGCACCCCGTCGCCGTCGACCCCGATGATACGCTCCGAGAAGTCGCCGAAACGCGCCATTGGCGGATTATGAGTTTGCGTGATTGAGAGTGGTGAGTGGTGAGTGGTGAGTGAGTGAAGCGTAAATGGTCAAAAAAGCCCTGCAAACTGAGTTTGCAGGGCTTTTGTGTTTGCTAGGCGCTCATTGAAGAGCGCCAGCGGGCGTGCTTAGCCGAGCAGGTGCTCAACGGCAGCGCGCTCTTCACGCAGTTCTTTTTCGGTGGCCTGCATCTTCTCTTTGCTGAACGCGTCCAGCTCGAAACCTTGAACGATTTCGTACTTACCGCCCTGGCAGCGCACCGGGTAAGAGTAAATGATGCCTGCGTCGATGCCGTAGCTGCCGTCAGACGGAATCGCCATGCTGACGATGCCGTCACAACCCAGCGCCCAATCGCGCATGTGGTCGATAGCAGAAGAAGCGGCAGACGCTGCAGATGACGCACCGCGTGCCTTAATGATCGCCGCGCCGCGCTGCTGAACGGTGGGGATGAAGTCGTTTTCGTACCAGTCGCGCTCAACCAGATCAAACGCCGCTTTGCCATCGACTTTGCACTGGGCCAGATCCGGGTACTGGGTGGCACTGTGGTTGCCCCAGATGATCATGTTTTCAACGTCAGTAACATGCTTGCCGGTTTTCTGAGCCAGCTGGGTCAGCGCGCGGTTGTGATCCAGACGCGTCATGGCGGTGAACTGACCCGCGTCCAGGTCCGGCGCGTTGCAAGAAGCAATCAGCGCGTTGGTGTTAGCCGGGTTACCGACAACTAGGACGCGTACGTCGCGGCTGGCGTGATCGTTTAGCGCTTTGCCCTGCACAGAGAAGATAGCCGCGTTGGCTTCCAGCAGGTCTTTACGCTCCATACCGGGGCCACGCGGGCGGGCACCTACCAGCAGGGCGAAATCCGCGTCTTTGAACGCGACGTTGGGGTCATCGGTTGCGACAACGTCTTTGACCAGCGGGAAGGCACAGTCGTTGACTTCCATCACCACGCCGTTCAGGGCGTCCATCGCCTGAGGGATTTCCAGAAGCTGAAGAATGACAGGCTGATCCGGCCCCAACATGTCGCCAGCGGCGATGCGGAAAATAAGAGAGTAGCTGATTTGGCCTGCGCCGCCGGTAATCGCAATACGTACTGGATCTTTCATCATTGCTCCTTGATGGTTTGCCTAGTGTAAGGGCTCGCCTGAGGGTGGTTCGACAGAAATTAAGACGACAAGATGGTATGCCCAGCCGGGCAAAAACTCAATCAGACATGAGGCTAGTATCCTTCCCGCCGCTGCTTGGTACTCGCTGAGAAGCTGGGGTTACGCTATGGTGTGACAGGCTGCGCGCCCCGCCTTCAGCACGGTCTTTAACGTACAGCTTAAATATACGGTTTTCTGGGCTTATACGGATATAGCAACCCCATGCGACGAATCCCCTACTCTTACGCCCTTGCCAGCTTGCTGGTTCTAGCGCTGGTAATATGGCTTGCCTTTGGCGATTTTCAGCGCTTTCAAACCGACCCACCCGAGAGCAGCAGCGCGGAAAGCGAGGCGCTTCCACGGGTAGAGGTGATGGTTCAGCAAAGCACCCCTTTTGTTCCTCAGCAGGTTATTCAAGGCCAATTAACCGCCCAACGCGAAACCATCTTACGCGCTAGCGTGGCTGGCTTCGTGGCGGAAAAGCCCATTACCCAGGGGGCGACAGTGGCCCAAGGCGATACCCTGCTGGTGCTGGACAATGAAGCCCTACCCGAGCGTTTGCAGCAAGCAAGGGATGAGCTTGCCGTGGCAGAAGCTGAGTTTTCCGGGGCGCAAAACCTACGCCGCCGGGAGCTCATTTCACAGCCAGAACTGCTGCGCCTACAGAGCGCGTTAAGCGCCAGCGCCGCCCAGGTGGCCCAGTTGGAAAAACAGCTAAACGACACCCGCCCCACCGCCCCGTTTGAGGGCGTCCTTGACCGGGTGCAGGTTGAACTAGGCGATTTGCTGCAGCCCGGTGAAGAGTGGGGCCGCTTAATTGACGACCGCCGTTTAACCGGAACGGCTTGGGTATCTCAACAGCAGGTCGGCGAACTCAGCGTTGGACTACCGGTCACTGCGCGGCTGTTAAACGGGCGCGCGCTAACCGGCGAGATAACCCATATCAGTAGCCGAGCTGAAGAGGCCACCCGTACCTTTTATATCGAAGCAACCCTGGACAACCCTGACCGGCAACGTTTGGCAGGGGGCAGCGCGGAGTTCACCATTACCCTGCCGCCGCGCCATGTACATACGCTCTCCCCCGCGCTTTTTAGCCTGAACGAACAGGGCCAGTTGGCGGTTAAGCACATCGTCGATGAAAACCAGGTGGCCCAAACGGCCATTGAACTGGTAAGCGCTGATATTGAGCGCGCTTACGTGACGGGTCTGCCGGATCCGCTGCAACTGATTACCCTTGGCGCTGGCTTAGTTGCCCCGGGCGATACCGTCACGCCGGTGCCTGCCAACCGCCAGGAAGGTGGTTATGCGCCAACTCATTAATGCGGCGCTTACCCACACGCGCACCACGCTACTGCTGCTCGCCGGGTTACTGCTAGCGGGCATCGCCGCTTGGCAAACCATTCCTAAGGAAGCCAACCCCGACGTCACTATCCCCATTGTTTACGTTTCGCTCTCTCTGGAAGGGGTTAGCCCCGAAGATGGGGAGCGGCTTTTAGTTCGCCCCATGGAGCAGGAGCTGCGGGGGATCGAAGGGCTACGCAAATTCACCGCACAGTCCAGCGAAGGCCATGCTGCGGTAACCCTTGAGTTTGACCCAGGCTTCAACCCGAATACAGCCCTTTCTGATGTACGCGAACGCGTGGATATTGCCCGCAGCAGCTTGCCCGCTGAAGCCGAAGAGCCGCGGGTAATGGAAGTGAATGTCTCCGAATTCCCTGTGCTTACCATTGGCCTTTCCGGGCAGTTAGATACCCGCGAGCGTATTACGATTGCCCGGCGCCTCAAAGAAGAGATTGAAGGCATCGCCAATGTGTTGGAAGTGGATATTGCCGGGGAGCGGGAAGACCTGCTGGAAATCGTCGTTGATCCACTGGTGCTAGAGAGCTATGGCATTGATTTTGACGCGCTGTTTAATCAGGTATCGCGCAACAACCGCCTCGTCGCCGCCGGCAGTCTGGACACTGGCGCTGGGCGTTTAGCGCTGAAGGTGCCGGGCATTATTGAATCCCTTGATGATGTGATGCAGATGCCGGTGAAAGTGGAAGGCGACCAAGTGGTGACCTTCGGCGATGTGGCTTGGATTCACCCCACCTATAAAGAGGCCGAGGGCTTTGCCCGTATTGACGGCGAGCCTGCGGTGGTGCTGGAAATTTCCAAGCGCGCCGGGGCCAATATTATCGCCACTATCGATGCCGTAAGGGAACGCTTTGCCCAGGCAGGCGACCTGCTACCGGAACAGCTCAGCGTTACCACTATTTTGGATGAATCGGTCACGGTGCAGAACATGCTCTCCGAGCTGTTAAACAACGTACTGACCGCCGTCGTGCTGGTGCTGATCGTTGTCGTGGCGGTGATGGGCTGGCGCATGGCACTGCTGGTGGGTTTAACTATTCCGGGGGCATTTTTAACCGGCATTCTACTGGTATGGGCCTTTGGCTTTACACTCAACATTGTGGTGCTGTTCGCGTTGATCTTAGTGGCTGGCATGCTGGTGGATGGCGCCATTGTGGTGAGTGAATTGGCCGACCGTCACTTAAATGACGGCCAATCACCCCATCAAGCGTGGCTGAACGCAGCGTCGCGCATGAGTTGGCCGGTCATTGCCTCTACGGCAACGACGTTGGCGGTGTTTGTACCGCTGCTATTCTGGCCAGGGATGGTGGGGCAGTTTATGAAGTATCTGCCCGCCACGGTGATCTTATGCTTGCTGGCATCCCTGGCCATGGCGCTTATATTTCTACCTACGCTTGGGCGGCTGGTGACCCGCCCTGCCAAACCGGCTTCTGAGGCCCTCGCTTCAAGTGAAGAAGCCACCTACGAGGGAACCACCAATCCCGAAAGCACGGCCCTTGGGCGCCATTACCGCAGCCTGTTAGCACGGTTGCTGCAACACCCTAGCTGGGTACTGCTGTTCGCCCTGCTACTGATCGCCCTGCTCTACACCGGCTACGCACGCTTTAATCACGGGGTGGATTTCTTTCCCAACGTGGAACCAGACAGCGCCCAGGTATTAGTGCGCGCCCGGGGTGACTTTTCGGCTTTGGAAGCCGATGCCATCCTGCAGCGCGTGGAAAACCGCCTGGGTGGCATGAGCGAAGTAGAAGCGCTTTATGCCCGTTCATTTGCAGTGCCCGACCAGCAGATGGGCAGTGATGTGGTGGGCGTGCTGCAGTTTCAGTTTGTGGACTGGTACCAGCGCCGCCCCGCACAAGCGATATTAGACGATATGGCCGAGCGCACCCAGGATATCCCTGGCATCACCCTGGAGTTTCAGGAACAGGAGATGGGCCCCGGTGGCGGCAAGCCCATTGTGCTTGAGATAAGCGCCACCGACCCGGACGTTGCCGATACGGGGGTTAATCAACTCGTGGGGCTTATGCGTGAGCTGGGCGGGTTCACCGACATTCAGGACAACCGCAGCCTTCCGGGGGTGGAGTGGCGGGTGAACGTTGATCGTGAAGCCGCCGCCCGCATGGGCACCGACATTACGACCATTGGCAGTGCGGTACAGCTGCTGACCACGGGACTGCAGGTGGCTAGCTACCGTCCGCCTACGGTGAGCGATGAAGTGGATATTCGCGTTCGCCTGCCCGAGTCCTGGCGATCGCTGGATCAACTTGAGCGGTTAACTATTAATACCCAGCGCGGCCAAGTGCCTATCTCTCACTTTGTAACGCTGACCCCGGCACCCAAAGTTGGCACGCTGAACCGCATTGACGGCCGGAGAGCCATCACCCTTGAGGCAGACTTAGCCCCCGGCCACCTAGCCGACGAGCGCCTGCGGGCGCTGCTTTCAGCGGGCGAAGGCCAACTGCCCGAAGGCTTGATGGTGAACGTGGCAGGCGAGCAAGAAGACCAGCAAGAGGCGATGCAGTTTTTGATTAGCGCCTTTTTGATTGCCATTGGCCTCATGGCGCTGATCTTAGTCACTCAGTTCAACAGTTACTACCAAGCGGCACTGGTGCTCTCTGCCATTGTGTTCTCAACGGCAGGGGTACTGATGGGCTTACTGATTACCGGCCAAGCTTTTGGCATTGTGATGGTGGGCATGGGGGTTATTGCCCTGGCAGGCATTGTGGTAAACAACAATATTGTCTTGATTGATACCTACAACGAGCTGCGGGGCAATGGCATGACGCCCGCAGAGGCGGCGCTGGAGGCGGGCTGTTTGCGCCTGCGCCCAGTATTGCTGACGGCGATTACCACGGTGCTGGGGCTAATGCCCATGGTGTTGGGCATTAACGTGAATCTGTTTGCCCCAGCCCTTGGCTTTAACGCCCCTTCCGCCCAATGGTGGACCCAGATGTCCAGCGCCATCGCCGGCGGCCTAACCTTCGCCACCGGGCTTACGCTCCTGCTAACGCCATGTATGCTGGTGATTGGCGGGAAGCTTAGGCGCTAGCCCAGCGCGCTCCTCAATGAGCAGCTTCAATCACTTAGGCCGGGTTGAGCCGACAGGCAGCATACTTGAACTCGGGTATTTTACCGTAAGGGTCAAGGGCTGGATTGGTGAGCAGATTAGCCGCCGCTTCAGCATAGGCAAACGGCACAAATACCATGCCATCGGGAATTTTTGGGTCCATGCGGGCGGTTAGCGTAATCGTGCCTCGTCGTGTCGTGATCGTCAGCTTTTCACCGGGGGAGACCCCTAACCGATAAAGCTCGCCGGGCGAAAGGCTGGCTACCGCTTCTGGCTCTAGCGCATCCAGCGCCTGGCTACGCCGGGTCATAGAGCCGGTGTGCCAGTGCTCCAACTGCCGGCCGGTGGTGAGCACTGTGGGGTACTCGTCATCCACTGGCTCATCCGGCGGCAGCGGACGCGTGGGGGCGAATTTTGCCAGCCCGCCAGCGCGCGGAAAGGCATCGCTAAACACCACATCCTGGCCCGGCGCATCCTCCGCCGGGCAGGGATACGTCACTGACCCCTCCCGCGCCAGCCGCTCCCAGCTAATGTGATTTAGCGACGTCATGCCCTGCTGCATCTCCGCGAACACCTCTTTAGGGTGAGCGTAGTGCCAGCCAAGCCCAAAGCGATTGGCGATTTCTTGAATAATCCACCCGTCAGGCTTGGCATCTCCCGGCAAGGGCAGCGCTGCACGACCTAGCTGCACCTGGCGGTTAGTGTTCGTCACGGTGCCCTCTTTTTCCGGCCAGGCGGAGGCAGGCAGAATCACATCAGCTAACTGGGCGGTTTCGGTGACGAACAGATCCTGTACCACTAAATGCTCAAGCATACCCAATGCAGCCCGGGCGTGGGTCAGATCCGGGTCAGACATGGCGGGGTTTTCCCCCAAAATATACATACCACGCACGCTGCCTGCGTGGATGGCATCCATCACTTCAACGACGGTTAGCCCCGGTTCATCGCTCAGCGGCGTGTTCCAGAGCTCCTCAAAAGCGCCTCGCAATTGGCTATCGCCCACCGGTTGATAGTCCGGCAGCACCATGGGAATTAGCCCCGCATCCGAGGCGCCCTGAACATTGTTCTGCCCACGCAGCGGGTGAAGGCCAGTGCCAGGGCGCCCCGTGTGGCCGCAGGCCAGCGCCAAAGAGATCAAGCAGCGGGCGTTATCAGTGCCGTGGGTATGCTGGGAGATACCCATGCCCCAGAAAATCATCGCTTTATCGGCATTGGCATAACGGCGTGCCACGTCGCGAAGGGTATCAGGTGCTACGCCGCACAGCGCGCTCATGGTCTCAGGTGTGCTGTGTGCCACGCTATTTTTAAGCGCCTCAAAACCTTCGGTATGGGCAGCGATGTACGCTTCGTCATACAGCTCTTCGGCAATAATCACATGCAAGAGCGCATTAAACAGCGAAACATCGGCGCCCGGCGTAAAGCGCACGCTTAGGCTGGCGTAAGCATCTAATGCCTGCCCGCGAGGGTCGAGGATAATAATCTCGGTGCCGCGTTTGGCCGCCTGCTTAAAGAAGGTGGCCGCCACCGGGTGATTCACCGCCGGGTTACAGCCGGTGAGAATCACCACGTCAGCTTCCAGCGCCTGCATAAACGAGGCGGTCACCGCGCCTGAACCCAAGCACTCCATCAGCGCGGCCACGGAGCTGGCATGGCATAGCCGCGTGCAGTGGTCGACGTTATTGCTGCCAAACCCAGTGCGTACCAACTTTTGGAACAGCCAAGCCTCCTCATTTGAGCACTTGGCACTGCCAAAGCCCGCTAACGCTGTTGGGCCGTGGGCGGTTTTGATGTTGATCAACCCGCCTGCTGCCGCGTCTAGCGCCTCTTCCCAGCTAGCTTCGCGGAAGTGGCTCAATGGGTGATTAGGGTCAAAGTTCGGGTCGAGGGTTTTGGGTATACCGGGCTTGCGCAGCAGTGGCTTGGTGAGCCGCGCTGGATGGCTGACGTAATCAAATCCAAAGCGCCCTTTCACGCATAAGCGGCCTTGGTTGGCAGGGCCGTTGCGCCCTTCCACGTAAGCCAGGGAATCATGATTTATATGATAGGTAAGCTGACAGCCCACGCCGCAGTAGGGGCAAACGGAATCCACCTGGCGCTGACTGCTCGTATCACCGCGCCCAGTCGCACCCACCAGCGTGGCGGGCATGAGTGCGCCAGTAGGACACGCCTGTACGCACTCGCCACAACCCACGCAGGTGCTGTCGCCCATGGGGTCGCTAAAATCAAAAACGACAGCGGTGGCTGCGCCGCGCTGCGCCAAACCAATCACGTCATTACTCTGCACGTCGCGGCAAGCCCGTACGCATAGGTTGCAGGTAATGCATGCCTCCAGATTAACGTGCATGGCCGGGTGGCTGGTATCCGGCTGCGCAATGGTAGGCGCGACCGCCGCATGGCTAACCGATGAGTGACGACGTGGCGGTAGCCAAGCTTTTACAGCATTTTCATTAACCGCCAGCTGGTCAGCCATGGCCCAAAAGTGGCTGGAACGGTCAGGGCTTTCCGCCCGGCTGGGCTGGTCGGCCATCAATAGTTCCAGCACGGTTTCCCGGGCTTGCACGGCGCGAGTAGAGCTTGCGCTACGCACCACCATACCGGGAGCCGCTTCACGTATGCAGCTGGCGGCCAGGGCACGCTCGCCGTTAATTTCTACCATACAAGCCCGGCAGTTACCGTCGGAACGGTAGCCGGGCGCTTCTTTAAAGCACAGGTGGGGGATGGTTTCTCCACTGCGCTTGGCCACCTGCCATAGGGTTTCACCGGGGTAAGCCGTTACCGCATGGCCATCCAGGGTTAACGTAAAGGGGGCGGTCATGGCGTACTCCCTCTAGCAGCATCGCTGACGATAATCTGCTGCTGGCTAAGTTCGGCTCGAAAATCTTTAAGGAGCCCCAGCACCGGGTTGGGTGCCGCCTGCCCCAGCCCGCAAATTGAGGCGTCTTGCATCACTTGGGCCAAGCGGGTGAGCGCCTGAACATCCCAGTGGTGACTCTCCAGCAAGGTGAGCATTTTTTCGGTGCCCACTCGGCAAGGCGTACACTGCCCACAAGACTCATCGGCGAAAAAGGCCAGCAGGTTGGTCGCTACGGCCTGCAGGTTATCGTGATCGGAAAGCACCACAATCGCCGCCGAGCCTATAAAACAGCCGTGTTCATGTAGCGTATCGAAATCCAGCGGAATATCCGCCTTACTGGCGGGAAGAATACCGCCCGACGCGCCACCAGGCAGGTAGGCAGCCAGGGTGTGGCCCTCCACCATGCCCCCGCAGTACTCTTCAAGGAGCTCACCCAAGGTAATACCCGCAGGCGCTAGGTAAACGCCGGGGTTTTTTACCCGGCCGGATACGGAAAAACTGCGTAACCCGCTTCTATTGTTGCGCCCCTGCTCAGCAAACCACGCGGCGCCCTTTTTCCAAATACGTGGAATCCAGTACACCGTTTCGACGTTATTAACCAGCGTGGGACGGCCAAACAGCCCCTGCTGGGCAACGTAAGGGGGCCTATGGCGAGGCTTGCCGGGTTTGCCCTCAAGGGATTCAATCAGCGCCGACTCTTCACCACAGATATAGGCCCCTGCACCCCGGCGCAACACGATAAACCCTGGCACCACTAGCTCAGCTTTTTCCAGCTCATTAATTGCTTCGTTTAAAACCCGGTGAAGCCCCGGGTACTCGTCGCGCAGGTAAATATAGAGCTGCTTAGCCTCAATGGCCCAGGCGCTGACCAACGCCCCTTCCAAAAACTGATGCGGCGATTTTTCCAGGTAGTAGCGGTCTTTGAAGGTGCCGGGCTCGCCCTCATCAGCGTTAATCACGCAGTAACGCGGGCCCTCCTCTTGGTGCACGAAATGCCACTTCTTAAAGGTGGGAAAGCCTGCCCCGCCCAGCCCGCGTAGCATCGAGCGCTCAAGCAATGTCATAAGCGCCTCAACCGTCACCTGACCACTACGGCACTGGCTAAGTAGCTCAAAGCCACCGGCTTGGCGGTAAGCCTGCAACCGCTGCCAAACAATCGCTTCCGGGTGAAAATGGCCGGTGTCCACCACCGCCTCGACGCCGTCTGCAGTGGCATACCGCACATGGTGATGCCCTACTTCCACCACCGGCGCGCTGTCGCAGCGGCCCATACAGGGGGCACGAACCACCCGAACAGAGGCTGGGTCGACCCGAGCTTCCAAGGCGTGGTGCAGCTTATTTGCCCCCGCTAACTGACAGGAGAGCGAATCGCACACGCGAATAGTAGTGTCCGGTGGAGGCGCCTGGTGGTCGTGAACCACGTCAAAGTGAGCATAAAAGGTCGCGGTTTCGTACACCGCGGCCATGGGCAGGTTCATATAGGTCGCTAATGCGCGCAGTTCAACCACGGATAAATAGCCATGGGCATCTTGAATCGCGTGTAGGTGCTCAATCAGCAGATCGCGGCGTTTGAGTGCGGGGGTGGTACGCTCATCACCCAGCAGGTCGCGTAGTGCTGCTAAGGCTATAACGCTTAGCCCTCTGCCACGTGGCTTACCACGAGGTGATTTGTTTACTCGTTGCCGCTTAGCAGATTTTTGTTTCACACTTGCATACTCTTTTTTGCGTTAGCCAAAAATCAAAAATTCAATCTTTATGCAACATAATCAATAGCAGCATAGGCTACCATCTCTACCAACATTTCTTCTCGCGCAAAACCAGACACAATAATGGCGGCACGGTTGGGGTAAGGCGCGGTGACATAGTCTGCATAGACACGGTTAACCGTAGCCAGGTCCTCGCGCTGAGTCACGTAGATCAATACCTGAGTTAGTTGCTGCATACCCGCACCAGCGCTTTCCAAAGTATGCTGCAGATTATCTAGCGTCTGGCGCGTTTGTGCTTCAATTCCGCCTTCTACCACAGCACCGTCGGCGCCGATGGGAATCTGTGCGGTAAATAAGATGCCATTGCCAACCACGGCCCATTCGAGTGGCGCCTTGGCCGCATAAAGATCGGTTTTTATCGGTTGAATCATTGCAATGCTCTCATTTATCTATCAATCGTTGTCGTTGACACCAGCACCGGCGCCGCCTCGGGAAGCCTCGGAGGACTCCACCAGGATGCGATGTGCCAGCGCTTTCAGACGCGCCCAGATCGCATCATCTACCTCAATGCCTTCCTTCAGCGAGCGCTCGCGGCAGGCCATTAAGTCGGACTCAGAGTGACGTGCTAACAGATCCAGATCGTGGTCCTCGCCTAGGGAAGGCAGTAGCTCAACGTGGTTGGCCATGACCAAGGTAATGCCGTCGTTGGGTTCGTTTTCTTCCGGCACATCGCGCACCGAGTAGATGCATACTTCTGGCGTTGGGTGGCCCGCGCGAAAACCCACCACCTGCTCGGTGAGTGGCTCCTGTGCGTTGCGCCAGAAAGCGGTAATATTGATGCCTCGCCCCGCAAGGCGTGAAAGATAGCCCATGATCAGCTGACGATTGTGGCAACGGCGAATTTTTACCACCGAAAGCCCCCGCGCCCGGGCCTTGGCAAAGCCCAGCTCGGTCGCCAGACTGATACTACGCAGCACGCTCTGGCCATGGCCATCCAGTACCGCTAAGTCACCATCCTGATAAATAACGGCGGGCAACGCTTCAGGGTCTTCTTCCAGTAAAAAATCCAGCCCGCGGTTGAGCTGATCAATCGCATTGAAGCCATGACACTGCATCCACGCCACCATATCAGCGGCATCAGCTGCGTCCCCGTCTTCAAAGCCAATCCCAGTGAAAGCTTTTCTGCACAACCCTTGTAGCTCATTGAAGGAGACTTTCATGATGTTTCTCCACCAGCAGCAGGTTGATAAACGGTTGACGCTGGTGAGCTGGCATGGGGCGATAATCCAGCAGGCCCCACAGCGCCATTTTCAAGCGTTGGCTGCAGCGGAAAGCTCCAGTCATCAAAATGGCTGAGGTCTTCCGGTTCGGCGTTGAGTTCTTCCACCAACGGCGCGCCTTGGAACAGGGTAATCCGCACCCAGCGGTCGGACTTGGGGTCAAAGCGGCTGGCACCGAAAAATGAAAGCTTGGTGCGCAAAAGGTGCATAGGCTTCATGTCTTGACGCCAGAGATTGGCATGGATGTCCCCGTAGGTATCCTTTACCAGGGTCTGCACTCGGCGGATGATCTCTTTATGACGTGGCTTTGCTAGCAGAAAATCCACCACTTTGGCGCGTGGCGCTTCTTCAAGAAACTCGCATATTGCCTCATGGCTGTGGGCAACCCTTGGCCCCATGGCAATCAGCATTTCTTTCTCGACGCCCGCCTCTGCATGGCGAATACCCAGGCGCGGCTCTTCTTTTTCGGTTGAGCGGTACCAGAACCAGTAGCTGCCTTCGCGGCTTTCGTAGTCATGCTCCAGCGCCCAGCTATAGTGGGTCTCGATCAATTGACGAAGGTGAATCAGGGCCATATCCGGCTGAAGATCCAGATTCTCGGTAACGCCCATCTGCTCTTCAAGCGGGTCAACCAGCTCAGGGTAAAGCTCAATCAACAGCGTATTTATCAACTCCTGGGCTTCCAGCGACAGAGTCCGCTCGCTCCAGGCAACCAGCTGGCCCCACAGGTCGTCTTCCAACGGCGCACTTTCCAACCAAACGAGCACATCCGGCAGGCTGGCTACGGTCTCGGCGTTGCGTTCGGTCTGCTCCATGTCTTCGGTGACGGTTTCCATCAGATGCTGTAGGGCGCGGCGGGTAAGCGCAATTAGCCGCTTGCGGTCTTCTTCATTGGGTGCCTGACGCTGAGCAAGCGCCAGGGCGGTTTCACGCTGATTGACCCATTGCGCGATTAACTGCGGATGGCTAATCAGAAAAGGCGCCATCCCTAAGCCCGTCGAGTTGCCGATACCCAAGTATCGACGCAGCTCGGTGGCCAGTGCACAGGCAGTTTTCGGTGCCCGGGAGCGGGCCAAATGCTCAACCTGCTCGATGGAGAAATGGCGTAGCAGATAGACCCCGGCCATCTGCGGCGAGAACGGTCGCCGAAAGTCTGGGTTTTCATGCAGGCGGGCAAAATCAGCAATGCCGAATTTGCCGTTGCCGTAAACCGCCGTGGTACGGTAAAGATAGCCTACCCGAGTCAGCCACTGCGGGTCCGGCTGCTGGCCGCTGGCAAGCGCTTCAACAAAGTAGGCAAAGTTGCGCAGACTTTTATTGGCGCGAGATAACACCAGTACCCTTGGATGCTGGCGGCCAGCTTCCTGCAGCGGCACATTGGCAGCCATCTGCTCCAGCAAGCTATCGTCCACATCGCCTTCTACTAGGCCGAAGGTGACATCCCAGGCTTCAGCAATCACTCGGTCGGTGCGTCGCGAGTCGTCCAATGCCTGGGCAAACATCACCCCATGGTAGCGCCCATAAGGTGTCTGCAGCCGATAAATAGCGGTGCCATAACCGTGTTCATCCAGATCAAAATGCTCCTGACTGACCTGCCAGCGCTGGCGCCCCATCTGGCGCATCAGGGTGCGCACAAAGCTTAGTCGGCAGGCGTGGAGGCTGCCCAAGCGTTCCAGCTGCATGACATCATCCGCAGGACGCAGGTTAAGAGGGGCCAGCCCCCATTCGCGATTAATCATGAACAACGTCCTTTTTGCGGGTGCTCAACCCTTGCTCCCGCGCCATGGCATAAGCCGCTTGCGGACCCAGCCACAGCGAAGGCAACAGCACCAGTGAAACGGGAATGGCGGTAATCACGATAAACTGCTGCAACACACCGATCTGGCCGGCCCCCATATAGAGCAAGATCGCGGCCATCAACGACATGGTAACCCCCCAGAAAATTCGTACAGCGGTATGCGGTTGATCATGACCCGTACACACCACAGCAATTGCATAGCTCATAGAGTCACCGGTGGTGGCTACAAAAATGGTCGTTAGCAGCAGGATCGCCAAGGCCATTAGAGTGCCACCCGGTAGCGCCTGAGCTACCGTCAATGTGGCCACGTCAAACTGGAAGTTATTAAGTGCCTCGGCCAAGTCAATTACACCGGTTAGCTGGTAGTGGATGCCGGAACCGCCCAGCAGCGTAAACCAGACGGTAGTCGCAATGGGTGCCATAACCGCCACCGCCAAAATCATCTGACGAATGGTGCGGCCACGGGAAATACGTGCCACGAAAATCGCCATCAGCGGGCCGTAACCAATAAACCAAGCAAAGAAGAACACCGTCCACCACTGCATCCACCAAGCCGGCGCGGTTTCTGAAGTCATGGTCGCCATGGCGAAAAACGAAGTGATGTACTCACCAAAGCCTTGCAGATAGGCATTGGTAAAGAACAGCGTTGGGCCAAAGACAAAAATCACGGCAGCGATAGCCAGGGCCAGAAACACATTAAAGCGGCTAAGCATTTGAATGCCTCGATGAATGCCGGTAGCCGCAGAGGTGACGTACACGGCGCCCAGCACTATCAGGATTATCAGCTGAGTGGTGTAGCCTTCGCTGATGCCAAACAGCTCATGCAGTCCAAAGCTGACCTGGGTGGCCAGAAAGCCAATCGGGCCAACGGTGCCTGCTACCACCGCAATCACACAGCAGGCATCGACCACGCCGCCCACCCAGCTGCGCATCAGGCGCTCGCCAAGCACCGGATACAGCAGAGTTCGCGGCTGCAGCGGAAGGCCACGGTCGTAGTGCCAGTAAGCCAGTACAACAGCTGTCAGCGAGCCAAGTACCGCCCAGGCCAGAAAGCCCCAGTGCATGAACGACTGCGCCAGCGCGCTGGCAACCGCTTCCACCGTGCCTGCTTCGGTGTCGAAGGCGGGCGGCGTGACCACGAAGTGATACACCGGCTCACCGGCAGCAAAGAAGACACCTCCTCCGGCCAGCAGGGTACACATAATGATTGAGAGCCACTTGAAAGTGCTCAGCTCAGGCTTATCCAGGCCACCCACTTTCGCGCTAGCTGCGGGTGAGATAGCCAAGCCAATAGCGATAAAAAAGGTCAGTAACAGCAGCAACTGGAAATACGAGCCCAACACCGCCGCGGTCCAGGCAAAACCGTTTGAAATCGCATCGGCCACCCCCTCAATATTGATCAGTGAAAGAACGACAAACAGAACGACAAAGCCGCCGCTAAGCCCGAGCACCACAGGGTCACCGAACTTGCCCAGCCCTGAGGCATCGTCCTTTTTTTTGGATGAGTCCATGGGGAAACCTCATTATTGATTATTGTGGGTATTAGTTATTGCGAATACTGCTTGTTATGGATATTAGCTATTGCGGGCAACGCACGGCGGATGGGCAGTGCGTCCTGGCGTGCTCAATCACCACCACGGGTTGTCGTGCGCTCCAGCAATTCGACCCAGTTGCGCCCCATAATGCGAGCAACCTCGTCTTCGCCAAACCCTTTGGCAAGCAACCCATCAATCAGGTTGGGAAAGTCTCGGCTATCGCGCAGCCAAGCCAGTGGCTTTGGCCAGCCGGCATTGTTGGCACTACCTTCACCGTAATCCATCTCTTTTGACCAGCGGCCGTTGCGCATCCATTCCAGCACTGTGGTCGGCTGGTTCTGGCATAAGTCAGTCCCCAGGCCGACGTGTTCAATACCCATCATGTCCACCGTACGGGCAATCATGTCGCAATAATCTTCCAGGGTGCAGTCTGGGCCGTTTTTGAGATGGAATGGATAGGCCGAAAAGCCCAGTAGTCCGTCATTTTCGGCAATCGCCTTGAGCACCTTGCCAGACTTGTTGCGCTTGGCGTCGTGGAAAAAGCTCGGGTTAGCGTGGGAGATGATCACCGGGCGCTCGGAAATCTCGATCGCCTCAAGCGTCGAGCGTTCGCCGCTGTGGGACATATCAATCACCATGCCGACCCGGTTCATCTCGCGAATCACCTGGCGACCAAAGCGAGTAATACCGCTGTCCTCGCTCTCATAACAACCACACGCCAACAGGCTCTGGTTGTTATAGGTGAGCTGCATGATCAGAAGGCCCAGCTGGCGCAGCACTGCGACCATGTCGATATCGTCTTCAATCGGCGAGCAGTTCTGGGCGCCGAAGAAGATGCCTACCTTGCCCGCCTGCTGGGCGCGTTCGATATCGCCCGGCGCATGTACCGGCATGATCAAGTCGCTATGGGCTTCAAACCGGCGGTTCCACTCGCCGATGCGGGTCAGGGTTTCACGTAGCGTCTCGTGGTACACCAGGGTGGCGTGGACGGCGTCCACGCCGCCCTCGCGCATCTGTTCGAAAATCTCCCGGGACCAGTTGGAGTACTGGAGCCCATCAACGGTCAGCATCTGCTTGGACATAGCCCGCTCCTTACGCCTTGACGTAACAGGTTTTGACCACGGTGTAGAACTCACGCGCATAGCGCCCTTGTTCACGCGGGCCGAAGCTGGAGTCTTTGCGACCGCCAAACGGTACATGGTAATCAGTGCCAGCGGTTGCCAGGTTGACCATCACACAACCTGTCTCAGCTTCAGCTTTGAAGCGAGTCGCCAGCGCCAGGGAGTCGGTAATAATCCCCGCCGTCAGGCCGAAGTTAGTATCGTTTAGGGTAGCGATGGCTTCGTCCATATCAGCGACCTTGATCACACAGGCTATTGGGCCGAAAACCTCTTCGCGGTTGATGGCCATCTCATTGGAGGTCTCAACAAACAGCGTGGGGGCCATAAAGTAGCCTTCGCTGGCACAACTTACCCGTTCGCCGCCGAACACCAGTTTGGCGCCATCAGCTTTGCCACGTTCAATCCAGTTCAGGTTGGACTCCAACTGACGGGCATCGGCGACTGGGCCAATCTGCACGCCCTCTTCCAGCGCTGGCCCGACTTTAGCTTTCGCTAGCCGCGCGGTCAGCTTGTCCACAAACGCATCGTGGACGGCTTCATGAACAATCAATCGAGAAGACGCCGTGCACTTCTGTCCGGTACCGGAATAAGCGCCGTTGAAGGCTGCTTCCACCGCTAGATCCAAATTCGCATCTTCAGCGACGATCAGGGCGTTCTTGGAGCCCATTTCCAGCTGGCATTTAACTAGGTTACCGGCGGTAGCAGCGGCAACACGGCGTCCCACTTCCAGCGAGCCAGTAAAGGTCAGTGCATTAATCGCAGGACTGGTGATCAGCGCTTCGCCGACGCTGCCGCCGCTGCCCATCAGTAGGTTAAAGGTACCCGCGGGCAAGGCCTGGCGACTGATGATTTCGGTCAAGGCCCAGGCGCTGGCAGGCACCAGGTTGGCAGGTTTGAAAATTACAGCGTTACCAAAGGCCAGTGCCGGGGCGATCTTCCATACCGCGGTAGCCATCGGGAAGTTCCACGGGCTGATGATGCCCACCACGCCCACTGGTTCCCGGCGGGTATCGACTTCAACGCCAGGGCGCACGGAGTCTACTCGCTCATCCAGCTGGCGTAGCACTTCAGCAGCATAGTAGTGGAAGAATTGCGCCGAACGCGCCACCTCACCCATACCTTCTGCCAGCGGTTTGCCTTCTTCGCGAGACAGCAGACGGCCCAACTCTTCCTTGCGCGCCATCAGCTCATCGCCAATCGCCATCAAGATACCGTAGCGCTGCTCCAGCCCGGTTTTGGCCCACTCACGCTGGCCCAGGCGCGCTGCATTGATTGCCTCTTTAACTTGGTCAGCGCTCGCTTGGGAATACTCACCAATCACATCAGCAAGGTCCGAGGGATTGGAGTTGGAAATGTGGCTTTCGCCGTAGACCCATTGGCCGTTGATATAAAGCGCGCGGAGGGATGGCATAGCGACCTCTTTTTATGACATTGATAACGGACTGTTGACGACATGCTAGAGAAGGCGGGAAGATAAGGACAATCAATAATTCAGATAAAACGATCAATAAAACTTACCACCAAAATTTACCATCAAAACTTACCACTATAACGAGATGAAACACTGACCATGCTTCCCGAGCTGAAACTGGCACCTTTACGCTATGTACTCGCTATCCTTGATTCGGGTGGCTTTCACGCCGCCGCCAAGCAGTTGCATCGCAGTCAGCCAGCCATTTCTATGGCAGTACGTGACCTCGAAGAGCGCCTTGGCCAACCGCTGTTTGAAAAAGGTGGCGGCAAGGCGCTGTTAACGCCCTTTGGCCGCTGGTGTGAACCACGCTTTCGCGAATTGGTGGCCCATCACGACCGAGTATGTCGCGATGCGCTGGCCATCGCACATCACCAGCGTGGGCGGGTAGATATTGCCGCAGTGCCGTCGGTCGCCAGCCGTCTTATGCCCACATTATTAGTTGGATTTCTGAAGGCTTATCCCGGTATTGATATCAGCTTGCAGGACGGCCACTCCGAGCGGGTCAATGAGATGGTATTGAAAGGCGAGGTTGAACTTGGCATCACCAGCCTATGGCTGCCCGACGACACCCTCAGCTTCGATGCGCTACTGAACGATGATATCGGCGTGGTGTGTCGTGATGACCATCCGCTAGCCCAGCAGAGTGCGTTGCATTGGCAGGCGCTCAAACCCTATACACTGATCCGCAATGGCACCTCGCGCCTGCTAGATGGATCGCCAGCCGCGGAACTTTTAACCCATAGCACGCTGTATATTTCCAACATGATTTCGCTCACTGCCATGCTAGAAGCCGGTATAGGTGTGACGACCTTGCCCCGGTTGGCGTTTCAGGAAGAGCATCAGCGGCTACGCTTTATCCCACTAGCCTCCCCCTATCTCGAACGACGAATGGGGTTACTAAAACACGCTGGACGAAGCCTCACTCCTGCTGCAGATGCTATGTATACCTATCTTTTATCAGAGCTTAGCAATATCTCGCGTACGCTAACCCTTATTTCATAACAAATGAGAATCTTCTAAAAACACTCGGTGATGACCTGAAGAGGATGCAATAGCATCAAGCGCTTTTTGACATCAAATAGCTTTAAACACCTTACAGCTTGGTGCCTTTTGTCACTGTAAAAGCAGGCCTTTATTATTGGCATGGAACTAATAATCCGTCCGGTTGCAACGAGCGGCCACTTGGCGGGTCGTAGTGTTGCGCAACAATGTTTTTAAGCATAGAGGTTAACCCACGTTAGCGAAACCAAGGCGTTAGCCTGATGCAATGCGGCACGCTGCCAAACAGCGCCTGGATGCAATGTTACTGGCAACGTTTGTGGGTAATCTTTATTATCTGCTGTCTTTTTAATAGGTTAGGTTAGGAGCGTGACATGGATAAACGAGCACCCTGGATAATCACGCTCTTATTAGTAACCGTTCTGAACGCGCCGCAGGCGTTTGGCGCTAACTCCTTCAAGATAATTACTTCATTTAGCGTGATCGAAGACCTCGTGAAGCGGGTAGCGGGCAGCGATATCACGATTACCAACCTTGTGCCAACGGGGAAAGATGTCCACCGCTGGGAGCTAACACCCCCCAATGTGCTGGCCATTGAAGAAGCAGATATTATGTTTTACAACGGTTTTGGCTTAGAGCCTTGGATGCGCCACGTGGAAGCGATGGCTCGAGACAGCCTTACCCTGATCGCCCTTGCCGAAAATGCCGACTATGAGCCGCTGCCTATTTCAACAGGGCAGTTTAAAGGCAACCCTGACCCCCATATGTGGATGGACCCTAAAGGGGCCGCCGCTTATATCGACGTGATCGCGCAAACCCTAATCGAGCACTACCCCGAGAAAACCGAAGCCTTTAACACCAGAGCCACAGAGGCCCATGAGGCGCTAGCAAAGCTGAATCGAACACTATTAGAGCGCCTACAAGGCATACCTCAAACCAATCGCCTGTTGGTGACCAGTGAGGCAGGCATGAGCTATTTTGCGCGCGCCTATGAGTTTGAGTACGCCGCTATTTGGGGCGTAAACCATGAAACCCTTGGCAGCGCCGACGCAATGGCGTCAATGAGCATGCGTTTGGCGGAAAAACGCCCACAGGCACTGTTTTATGAAAGCACAGTGCCGTGTATTCATATGGACGCCCTCGCCCGGGAGGTGAACGTAAGCCTTAAAGGCCCGCTTTATGTGGATACATTGGGGGCAAGCGATAGCCCCGCCTATAACTACCCCGCTATGCTGCGCCACAACGTGGAGCAGCTTCACGAAGGCTTAGGCGGGGCCCGTGCCGACTAGTCAGCGCCCTACTATTATTAGCAAACCGCGAACACGTAATAGCTAACGCGGATTACTCTGTTAGTACCCGCAACGAGTTAATCAGCAAGTCAGGCTGGCTCTGTTCTATGGGCTCACCGTGGTTATAGCCGTAGGGCAACGCCACGGTGGTAAAGCCCGCGGCTTTGCCTGCCGCTATATCGTGACGGGAGTCCCCCACCATCACGCTGGCTGAAGGGGGAATATCCAGCGCTTGTGCAGCGTGCAAAAGCGGCGCCGGGCTGGGCTTTTTCTCGGCCAGCGAATCGCCGCCCAGACAAAGAGTAAACAATGGCAGCAGTTCAAAGTGGCTTAAGATTGGCGCAATAAAACGTTCGGGTTTATTAGTGATTAACACCAACGCATAGCCCTTTTGGTGCAAGGCATTAAGTGTCGCCTGCACCTCTGGATAAAGCTGAGTCAGCGCATTGGGGGCTGCACTGTAGTGACGCATAAACGCGTCATACGCGTTGGCCTGCAAGGCTTGCCCTGGCGCCTGTTCAACCGCCCAGGTTAGCGCTCGTTCCACCAATACCGGCGCGCCGTTACCCACCCAGTCGCGCACGAGTTCTTCGCTAGGTGCTGCTAGGCCAACCTCATTCAGCGCTTTCTGTAAGGCGACCGCTAAATCTGGCACGGAATCAATTAACGTGCCGTCTAAATCAAATGCAATTAACCGCTTTCCTTGCAAAATAGTGTGCACGCTGCTGCTCTCCTATAGGGCGCAATGAAGCCCTGCTGACTCAACGTAATATCCATTTCTTTTACTATCTTATCGTTTTTGCACATCGTAAGGCAGGCTAGAAGGTTCTATGCTGAGGCTATATTAGCAAGGAGAGCATAATGGCCATTCCACGAATTGTGATCGTTGGCGGCGGTGCGGGCGGGTTGGCCCTTGCCACACGCCTTGGACAGACCCTAGGCAAAAAAAAGCGCGCGGAGATCGTACTGTTGGATCGCAACGCCACCCATGTATGGAAGCCGCTTTTACATGAACTGGCCACTGGAGCGCTTAACTCCAGCATGGATGAGGTAGATTACCGCGGGCACTCCTCCGCCCACCATTACCGCTACCAGCGCGGCTCATTGGATGGTCTTGATCGCGAGAAAAAAGTCATTCACCTGTCGCCCATTTTGGATGAAAACGGTGAGGAAGTACTGCCCGCCCGGGAGCTTACCTACGACTATCTCGTGCTAGCACTCGGCAGCGTTTCAAACGATTTTGGCACCGAAGGTGTTGCAGAACACTGCCACTTTATGGACTCGCCCCAGCAAGCCAAGGCGTTTCAGCACCACATGATTAATACCTTTTTACGCTATACCGACCCCTCGCTACGCCAACATACCCAATTAACCATTGGCATCGTGGGGGGCGGCGCTACCGGCGTAGAGCTTTCCGCCGAACTGTTAGACGCCTCGCGCCTGCTCAACGCCTACGGCGTTACCGCACTTGATCACCAGAATATCAGCGTGCATTTGATCGAAGGCGCCCCTCGCCTGTTGCCCGCCCTTTCCGAGCGGATTGGTCTCACTGTTCAGCAAGAGCTGGAGAGCATGGGAGTTCACGTGCATGTGAACACCACTATTAAGCAGGCGCAGCAGTACCAGCTAATCACGGATGATGGGGACGTTATCGAAACCGACCTAAACGTGTGGGCGGCAGGGATTAAAGCGCCCCCTTTTTTAGCAGAGATTGGCTTAACGACTAATAAGAAGAATCAAATCCAGGTGGCGCAAACGCTACAAAGTGTTGATGACCCGCATATCTTTGCCATGGGCGATTGCGCCAGCTGCCCACAAGGGGAGGACAGCACCGTGCCGCCCCGCGCCCAGGCAGCCCACCAGCAAGCCAAGCTGCTGGCTAAAAATCTAGTGAATGCGCTGGAGAGCAAGCCGCTGAAACCGTTTATTTACCGCGACCACGGCTCGCTGGTGTCACTGGCTCGCTATGACGCGGTAGGCAACTTGATGCGCAGCTCCGCTTCTCGCGGACTGTTTCTAGAGGGCTGGCTGGCACGCCAAGCCTACGCTTCGCTCTACCGGATGCACCAGCTCTCTATTCATGGCGCACCTAAAACCGGGCTTGCCTGGCTAGTCGATAAGCTAAACCGCTACCTGAAACCACGCATGAAACTGCACTAAACCGCTATTTTAGCCCTGCACATTTAACCCGGCACCTTGGCCAGTTCGTTACGCAGCTGCTGAATAACACTGTCGTAACCGTAGGGGTCACTTGCTTGATGGGCATTAAAAATGGCCGAGCCTGCGACAAAGGTATCGGCACCGGCGGCGGCGATATCGGCAATGTTGTCTACTTTTACGCCGCCGTCGATCTCTAGGCGGATCGGGCGACCAGACGCATCAATACGTGCCCGCGCTTCGCGCAGCTTATCCAGCGTACCAGGGATAAACGACTGGCCACCGAACCCTGGGTTAACACTCATCAGCAGCACCATGTCGATTTTGTCCATCACGTAATCAAGGTACGAAAGCGGGGTCGCTGGATTAAACACCAGCCCCGCTTTGCAACCGCCGTCACGGATCAGTTGCAGCGACCGGTCGATATGCTCGGAAGCCTCTGGGTGAAACGTGATGTAGTTCGCCCCGGCCTCGATAAAGTCGCCAATCATACGGTCAACCGGCTTCACCATTAGATGTACATCAATGGGCGCAGTAACGCCGTGCTGCCGCAGCGCTTTGCACACCATGGGGCCAATGGTCAGGTTGGGCACGTAGTGGTTGTCCATCACGTCGAAGTGAACAATATCAGCACCGGCGGCCAACACGTTATCAACCTCCTCGCCAAGCCGCGCAAAATTAGCGGAGAGAATCGAAGGGGCAATCAGAAAATCGTGCGCAGCGGACATAATGCGTTCCTTGGTTACCAGGGGAAGTAGGCGCACATCTTACCAGAGCCATCCACGAAGCCCCATCTTGCTGAACGGGCAGGCTGCACGAAGCCATACACTCATATTCTTAAAAAGAATATAAAACACAATTGTAATTCCACAATCACAGGTATAACCTTAGTGCCATTGCGACAAGATCGCCCCCGAATTTAAGGAGCCTGCTATGCCTTTGCCAACGTTTTCACGCCCCCTTTTCCGCCGCAGTCTGCTGTCGATTGCCCTGGGTGCAACAGTAGCCAGCGCCGCTTTATCCAGCACGGCGGCGGCTCAAGAACGCGAGCTACTGAACTCCTCCTACGATATCGCCCGTGAACTTTTCAGCGCTATCAACCCCGAGTTCCAAGCGTGGTGGCAAGAAGAGCACGGTGAAGAGATTGATATTAACCAATCCCACGGTGGCTCTTCCGCGCAAGCGCGCGCCATCCTGCAGGGCCTGCGTGCAGATGTCGTCACCTTTAACCAGGTAACGGATGTTCAAGTGCTCGCTGATGCTGGTTTAGTCGCGGATGATTGGCAGGAAGCGTTTGAAAACAACGCCTCTCCTTACTACTCCACCACCGCATTTTTGGTACGCAAAGACAATCCCAAAGGCATCGAAAGCTGGGATGATTTGGTTAAAGAAGATATTCAAATGGTCTTCCCTAACCCTAAAACCTCCGGTAACGGCCGCTACACCTACTTAGCCGCTTGGGGCTTTGCTGAAAACGAATTTGATGGCGATGAAGAGCAAATCCACGACTTTATGCGCACCTTCCTGCGCAACGTAGCGGTCTTTGATACCGGCGGTCGCGGCGCTACCACCAGCTTCATCGAGCGCGGTATCGGTGATGTCCTGATCAGCTTCGAGTCGGAAGTGAACAACATCCGTAGCGAATACGGCAGCGACGATTACGAAGTTATCGTGCCGCCGGTCAGCGTCTTGGCCGAGTTCCCAGTCGCAGTGGTTGGCCCTAACGCAGAGCGCAACGGCAATAGTGACCTGGCCCAGAGCTACCTTGAGTACCTGTACAGCGAAGATGCCCAGCGCCAGTTAGCAGGCTTTAACTATCGGGTTCACAACGAAACCGTGGTGGCAGAATTTGCCGACCAATTCCCTGAAACCGAGCTGTTTGAAGTTGAGGACGTGTTCGGTAGCTGGGAAGAAGCGATGGAAAACCACTTTGCCGGTGGTGCCCTACTTGACCAACTGCAGCGTCGTTAACGGTACCCCATGCGCCAATTTGCACTATGGCGGCCCGGCAGCACACGCGTGCTGCCGGGCTTTGGCCTTTCAATGGGTATCAGCGTGATGTTTATCTCGCTGGTACTGTTACTTCCGATCACGGGCCTTTTTGGCCAGTTGGCGGGGCTTAGCCTTGCCGAGTATTGGGCGATTATTACCGAAGGCCGCGTGGTGGCCAGCTACATGGTTACCATCGGCGCGGCCGCCGTAGCCGCACTGGTTAACGCGGTATTTGGCCTACTGCTGGCCTGGGTACTGGTGCGCTATGAGTTCCCCGGTAAGCGTCTATTAGACGCCTTAATGGATTTACCCTTTGCGCTGCCCACGGCCGTGGCGGGTATCACCCTTGCTACGTTATATGCGGGCAGTGGCTGGATGGGCCAACTACTAGAGCCATTAGGCTTTCAAGTAGCCTATACCTGGGTAGGTATCGCCCTGGCTATGGCGTTTACCAGCATTCCTTTTGTGGTGCGCACTGTTCAGCCAGTGCTTGAAGACCTGCCTGCCGAGGTGGACGAAGCCGCTATGTCCCTGGGTGCAACCGACGGCGTAGCGTTTCGCCGGGTGATCATGCCGCACCTTTGGCCTGCGCTGGTCACCGGCACCGGGCTTGCCTTTGTACGCTCGCTGGGCGAGTTCGGGGCGATTATCTTTATCGCCGGTAATATGCCCTACGAAACGGAAATTACCGCGCTGATGATTTTCGTCAAGCTACAAGAGTATGACTACGCCGGTGCCTCTGCGATTGCCTCGGTGGTACTGATGGTATCGCTTGCCCTGCTGCTGGCGATCAACATTTGGCAAGGCCGCTTCGTGCGCCGCTTGCATGGAGAAAAAGGCTAATGCGCAGAATTGGTGATGCGCCCTCTGTGCGGCGCCTATTAATTGGCGCGGCGCTGTTTCTCGCCGCACTTTTTTTGCTGCTGCCGCTGGTGGCTATTTTTGCCCAAGCATTCTCCCAGGGCGTGATGGTGTTTTGGGCCAACGTAAGCAATACATTCACCTTGCACGCCATCGGCTTAACACTGGTAATCGCGCTACTGACGATTCCTGTGTGCCTGGTATTTGGTGTGGCCCTTGCGTGGCTGGTAACCCGCTTTAGCTTTCCTGGTCGGCGCATATTACAAACGCTGATTGATATTCCGTTTGCCGTTTCACCAGTGGTCGCCGGGCTTATTTATCTGCTGCTCTATGGGCGTAATGGTTGGATTGGTAGCTGGTTAGATACCTATGACATCCAGCTGATGTTTGCCTGGCCCGGCATCCTCATGGTGACAATTTTCGTTACCTGCCCCTTCGTTGCGCGCGAGCTTATTCCGCTGATGCAGGCCCAAGGTTCGAGAGAAGAAGAAGCTGCGGTGACCCTCGGTGCTGGCGGCTGGACCACCTTCCGGCGTGTCACGCTCCCCAACATTCGCTGGGCGCTGCTGTACGGGATCATTCTCACCAACGCCCGAGCGGTGGGTGAATTTGGTGCCGTATCAGTGGTCGCAGGGGCTATTCGTGGGAAAACCAACACATTGCCGCTGCATCTAGAGCAGCTTTATCAGGATTACAACACGGTGGGCGCGTTTGCCAGCGCCGCACTGCTGGCCCTTATTGCCCTGTTAACCCTTGCGGCCAAGGCAGGCCTGGAATGGCGCGCATCGCGCCGGGAGGCTTTCTTATGAGTATTCGCTTAGAGAATATTGCCAAGCACTTTGCCAATACCCAGGCACTGGAGCCCATCAACCTCGATATCCACGAAGGTGAGCTGGTAGGCTTGCTCGGCCCCTCTGGTTCAGGAAAAACTACTCTGCTGCGCATTATTGCCGGGCTTGAGAGTGCGGATCGCTCGCCTACGCCGGGTAAAATCATCTTTGGTGATCGCGATGTGACCCATGTCCACGTGCGCGACCGCCGGATTGGCTTTGTCTTCCAGCACTACGCGCTATTTCGCCATATGAGCGTGTACGACAACGTGGCGTTTGGCTTAACCGTCATGCCTAGAAAGCGGCGCCCTTCTAGCGGTGAAATTCGTGCGCGGGTGTTTAGACTCTTGGAAATGGTTCAGCTGCAAAA
Source organism: Halomonas sp. GFAJ-1 (assembly GCF_000236625.2). NCBI lineage: Bacteria > Pseudomonadati > Pseudomonadota > Gammaproteobacteria > Oceanospirillales > Halomonadaceae > Halomonas > Halomonas sp. GFAJ-1. The sequence continues at coordinate 1,723 of NZ_AHBC01000010.1, read as the reverse complement.
TTTGGCTAACCGCCTGCCCGCTCAACTCTCAGGCGGCCAGCAACAGCGCGTATCGCTGGCTCGCGCCCTGGCCGTTGAGCCGGATGTGCTGCTACTGGACGAACCGTTTGGGGCGCTGGATGCCAAAGTACGCCAGGATCTGCGCCGCTGGCTACGCCGCCTCCACGAAGAGTTAAACTTCACCAGCGTGTTTGTCACCCACGACCAAGAAGAAGCATTAGAGCTATCCGACCGCGTTGTGGTGATGAGCAACGGCCGCATCGAGCAGATTGACACGCCGGACTCGCTCTATCGCTCACCGAAAAACCGCTTTGTGTTTGAGTTTCTGGGCGATGTAAACCACCTAGAAGGCCGTGTGCGCGAAGGCGTACTTACCTGCGGCGACGCCCACTTAAACGTTGACCTACCCGATGGCGATGAAGAGCTGCTGCTGCGCCCCCATGAGGTACGCCTTTCGGAGCAGCCTAGTTCAGGGAGCCACTTGCCGGTGACAGTTACTGCTATTTCCCCGGTGGGGGCAGAAGTGCGTGTTGAACTGGAAGCCGACTGGCTGGCTAAACCGTGGCTTGCCACCGTGCGCCATGCGGATTTCGAGCGGCTAGAGATGCGTCGCGGGCAACGTCTGTTTGCCCACCCCCGCCAGTGGCATCGATTTAAAGAGGACGTACCCACGTCTGAGAAGCAAACGCGGGCGGCATAAACCGTTATACTGGCGTAGTTTTGCGTTTAAAGATGCGCCAACGTGTTGTCGGCCAAGCTTTTTTTGCATATTGTGGCTTCACGCCCTAACGGGCGATAACTATTTATCACGGTGACTGCGGAGAATCCTATGCGTCGGCGCCACTTTTTACGCTTTTCTGGGGCACTACTGGCCGGTGTTTTACTAGCAGGCTGTGCCAGCCCTCAATATCTTCAGCTTAGCCCCGAACGCAGTACTAACGTGCCGCAAACGGGCTCCGGACAGCAGGTGACCGTTATTGCGGCCGATGCGCGAAGCAGTGAGGTTATTGGCACTCGCTCGGGTGGCACGATGTCCACCGCGCAAATTACCGTCAATAGCCATGAGCTGATACCGCGTTTGCAGGCAGAAGCCGAACGCGCTGTACGCGATATGGGGTTCAACCCAACCCGTGAAGCCGCACAAGGACGCCCGACGCTGAAGCTCGAGCTTGCCAGCCTAAACTACGCCCGCGGCGATAGCGGCCAGCCGCTGGTGGATGAAGCACGCATTGAAGGGGTATTCCGGGCCATCGCCGAAAATAAAGGCTCCACCTATACCGGCACTTATACGTCTCGTCGCACCCAGGGCTATGCCATCAAACCCGGTGAAGACGCTAATACGCGTATGTTAAATGACCTGCTAAGCGATGGTTTGAACCGCGCGTTCAGCGACCCAGAGCTGGGCCGCCTGCTTGCTCGCTGAATCTTGCTAGCAACAGCGATTCACAATACCGACTCGTAAAAGCCGGTTAGCAAAAACCGCGATAGCTCTCGTTAGAACGGCTTTGGTCAGTACGCTACCGGGCGCGGACACAGTGACTGCTCCCCACCCTACGTCGCTACGCAACCATGGGTGAGGCTTCCCACGTCTTAGGCCGCAGCCGGTGCGTGACCGGTCTTACACAGGCCTCGATGGGCAGAGACGGACAGCCCTTCCGCCTTTAATTTTAAAATGCCTTGCTGGCGAATAGTGATCGCGGCGTTTACGTCACGGTCAATCGCC